>JALHRC010000057.1 GCA_022841645.1 Minisyncoccota bacterium | reverse complement strand
CCTTTCTCCATACCTCATCGGCACTTTGCCACTTAGGGTCTTGCATCGCCATCTCAAAGCTGTCAGCGAGGGGTAGGATGGCTTCTATATGCCGGGCGGTGACTCGTTCCATGTCGGACGCCTTCTGCTCCTCCAAGCGCTTACGTGCATTAAGGAAATCGGCACGTTCTCGCGCCAGTGCCTCGAGGGCGTCACGTTTGGCTGCTTCTGCCTCTTTCAGAGCGTCGCGAAGTTTCTTAACCTTCGCTGCGCTTAACTCTTCAATGTCTTCATCTTCGAGTTCTGATTCTATTGTGTCGGGAATTTCGTTGGTGAACTCCATATCATCATCGTGTTCTGTTTTATCGTGTTTATTCACCATACTCACGCATTATAAATCTATAAAATGGGGTTGTCAAAATTAAGGAGAAACAAATAGTAGCGTAGCTACGACTATGTTTTTCTTATGCCGACGCTTGGTTACTTTCAAGCTAACCAGAGCAGAAAGTGGCCACAGCGACCGGCCGAGCTAGTTATGGCAGCTCTTGCATGTCTATACCGTTGTCACGATCGAAATAGTAGCGGCGGCGAACTGCATAGACAGCCGCTTACCTTTCTGTGTTAGAGACAATGCGTCTTAGTTTTTGTACATCAGACTTAAATACAAAAAAGCAAAAGCCGTCCTCCCGTACGGCACTTTGCCAAATTGGGTGAACGGCATTATGTGGTCATCAGCACGCTGTCAGTGCCGGTGGACGAGCGTCCCGTCGAGGAACGAGACGATACCGCCCATGACCATTGTCTGGCGGGTCGCCGGAGGATCCTCGAGGACATTCCACCCGCTCACCGCCACCTCCCGTGCTTCCGGGAACTGCCGCGCGAGCTCGAGCGAGAGCAGGTTGGTGATGACGGCCTGGCGGCCAATCAGCTCGCTGATCTCATCCGCATGCTTCCGCACCGGGCACTTGTCACAGTATCCCAGTCCGAGCGCGGCTGTGGAGCACTCCTTCTGCAGATCGGTGACCCGCGCGCCGTACTGCCGTCCCAGCGTGT
>JALHRC010000056.1 GCA_022841645.1 Minisyncoccota bacterium | reverse complement strand
CCGAGGGTGGAGGTTGAGATCCACTGGGTACCGGTAGCGGTAGCCATGAGGAGCTGACCAACAGAGCCAGTACTTGATGAGGCGTCGGCAAAGCGGCCGGTGAGACGCATGTCGCCGGCAATGGTGAGGCGGGCGGATGGTGAGGTGGTGCCGATGCCGAGGAAGCCGGAAGAGTTAATAGTTAACCTAGACGCCCCGTTAGTTATATCTTGAATTTCAAAGTTGCCAGTTCGTCCAGCCACTGTTCCTACACTTGTAAGCTTCCAGCGGTTTGCTCCTGCGTCATACGATTGAATTTCTACAGCCGGGCTACCTGCTGCACCAAAAAATGCACTGCCCACAACCGAAAGATTTGATTCTGGAGTCGTCGTACCTATACCTACATTACCGTCATTATCGATAATCATTCGGGTAGCAACTGCGTCAAAGCCGGTTCCAAACGCTAATCCTACGTTCGCTGAGCCTAATGCATAACTTCTTATTTCAGCAACTTCTCTGTACTGATTCAGACTGTTCCCAGTAAACAAAATTTTATTACCACTTCCTATTGCTGTTCCAGTGTGATACGCAGTTAGCTTAAGTACACCTTGCCCGTCAACGTTCGAACTCTGATTGTTTACGATAGTGAGAAGCATATCTGGGCTTGTCGTCCCAATCCCCACGTTCCCACTCCCGTCCACAAAAATTCCCTCGTCCCCACCATCACCAGACAAGTAGTTAGAACCAAGGGCAATGTTGGCGGCAGTACCAGTCATTGAGAAGAGTCCTGAAGTATTAACAGTACTGAGAGTAGCGGTACCTGTGGCGGTAATACCTGTTGTGGTAAGACCATTGAAGGTTGAAGTGCCAGAGAACGCTGGCGCATTGTTAAAGACGGTAAAACCAGTACCGGTTTCGTTTGAGAGGAGGGATGCTAGTTCAGCTGAAGTATCAAGTGTGCTGGTGGTGAGGAGGCTAAGGGTACTCGTTGAGATCCACTGGGTACCGGTAGCGGTAGCCATGAGGAGTTGGCCCACGGAGCCAGTACTTGATGAGGCGTCGGCAAAGCG
>JALHRC010000055.1 GCA_022841645.1 Minisyncoccota bacterium | reverse complement strand
ATCCTACGCATTGTTACTCGAAACCCAATGCCAAGTTACAGTAAAGGTTCACGGGGTCTTTTCGTCCTTCCGCGGGTAGCGCGTTTCTTCACGCGCTCACCAATTTCGCTGGATCTCTAGTTGAGACAGTGGGGAAGTCGTTACGCCATTCGTGCAGGTCGGAACTTACCCGACTAGGAATTTCGCTACCTTAGGACCGTTATAGTTACGGCCGCCGTTTACTGGGGCTTCGATTCAAGGCTTCTCCTTGCGGATAACCTCTCCTGTTAACCTTCCAGCACCGGGCAGGCGTCAGTCCACATACTTCCACTTTCGTGTTTGCGTAGACCTGTGTTTTTGATAAACAGTCGCTACCCCCATTTCACTGCGACCTCCCGATGCTTCGTCAGCAAGTGACTACACATCAAAAGGCGAACCTTCTCCCGAAGTTACGGTTCAAACTTGCAGAGTTCCTTAACTAGAGTTCGTCCACACACCTTAGGATTTTCTCCTCACCTACCTGTGTCGGTTTACGGTACGGATTAATACATATCTCCCTACGAAGCTTTTCTTGGAAGCCAAGAGTCACATACTTCACTCTATTGCTAGAGCTAGTCATCATATCTCAGTGTTTAAATAGAACAGCGGATTTGCCTACCGTTCCCACCTACATACTTAAACCGCAACAACCAATCTGCGGCCACGCTATCTTTCTCCGTCACTCCTTCAGTCAAACGATACATACTAAGTACAGGAATATTAACCTGTTATCCATCGATTACGCCGTTTGGCCTCATCTTAGGATCCGACTCACCCTGGGCGGAGTCACCTGGCCCAGGAACCCTTAGATTTTCGGTGGAAGTGATTCTCACACTTCTTATCGCTACTCATTTCAGCATCCGCTCTTGTGATACCTCCAGCGCTCCTTACGGTACACCTTCATCGGCAAACACAATGCTCTTCTACCACTTTAAAAAAGTTCACGGCTTCGGTATAAGGCTTTAGCCCCGTTACATTTTCGGCGCAGAACCACTAGTCCAGTGAGCTATTACGCTTTCTTTAAAGGATGGCTGCTTCTAAGCCAACCTCCTGGATGTCACAGTAGTTCCACATCCTT
>JALHRC010000054.1 GCA_022841645.1 Minisyncoccota bacterium | reverse complement strand
CGCTACCTCTCCTTCGGTACACTCTTCCAGCCTGGGGCTAATGGGTATGGGCTTCGTGAGAACGGCGGCATGATCGAGTTCAGGAATGCGTATGCCTCAACGACGCAGATCTCGTCGAACTGGACGCCGCTTTCGTCGCTTTCTTCGGTGCGGTACCAGTTGAATGAGAGTGGGTGGGTGAATACGGGAAGTACGTTGCCGGGAGCACTTGGTTATTCGCAGGCAGTGACTATCGGCGATTATGTGTATCTTTTCGGTGGATCAAATGGCTCTGCGACAAATGTGATTTATCGAGCACCGATTTCAAACCCGACAAATTGGACTAACACGGGGGCTACATTACCTGCTGCTATTGAAGCAAGTCAGGCAGCAGTCATTGGTGATTATATATATCTGTTTGGAGGAACGGGGTCACAATCCATTTACCGCGCTCCTGTTTCAAACCCTACAGCCTGGGTAACTACTGGAGGAACATTGCCTGAGGCCCGAGGATCTGCACAGGTGGTCGTGGTCGGAGACTATGTGTATCTATTAGGGGGCTTAAACGTGCTCAGTTCCGTTACAAATACGATCTACCGCGCTCCCGTCTCGAACCCTACAGCTTGGGTTAATACAGGAGCTACATTGCCAGTAAGCCTCGCTGGTTCTCAAGCTGCAGTCATCGGCGATTACGTGTACCTCTTTGGTGGCCAGAATTCGCCTAATCTTATTTACCGCGCTCCAGTATCAAACCCGACAAGCTGGGTGAATACTGGAGCGACTCTACCATTTAATATCACCAACGGTTATTCTCAATTTGTCACTATCGGTGACTACATCTATCTTTTGGGTGGACATTATGGAGTCGGCACGAACCAGATACTACGAGCACCTTTGTCTAATCCTTTAAACTGGATGCCTACTGGCGCTACCCTCCCTGCTACTTTCGGATATTCACAAGTGGCCGCTATTGGTGAGCATGTTTATTTATTCGGCGGATGGAACGGCTCTAGTATGATGAACACCATCTACCGCGCCCCCATCACCAGTAACGCCAACCTCAACAGGAACTGGACGATGCGATCGAATGCTCCAACCGGTCCGTGGTTCACGATGGGAGCTGCTTCTTCGACGATCAACTACACAGGGGGCTCGGTCAGCATCGGCACATCTTCTCCTGTCTTCG
>JALHRC010000053.1 GCA_022841645.1 Minisyncoccota bacterium | reverse complement strand
GAAGTACTTTCACATTTTACCGAAGGTTATGACTTTGGACGCAAATTCGTAAGCTATTGCACCATCCCGGAATTTTGCGAGTACATGTTGATCGAACAGACCCACCGGCGTATCGAGTACCGCCGTCGGCAGGAAGATGGCGGTTGGCTCACAACGCATCTGTTTGGAGAGGCGACGGCGCTGATCATTTCCAGCCTGGGGATCACCCTGTCCGCGGATGATGTCTACCGGGATGTGTTTGAGGGTGAGTAAACCAGATATCCGTATCCTATCGAACCCATAACAGCGCCTTTCGCCCAGTCATTGGGCTTACAAAAGGATCTCGCAACGATGGATATAAAAACCCACTGGTCAACGGTCTACCAGACGAAAGCCCCGAATCAAGTCAGTTGGTATCAGGAATATCCCGCCCTTTCACTCCAGTTCATTGAGCAAACCGGTATTGACCATGATGCACCCATCATTGATGTCGGCGCAGGTGCTTCCACGCTGGTCGATCATCTGGTACAGATCGGCTACCAGAACCTAAGCCTGCTGGATCTATCCGGTGAGGCCCTTCAGGAAGCACAGGCGCGGTTGGGGACTGCCGCTGCTGCGCTCAACTGGATCGAGGGGGATGTGACCCAGGTCGAGCTGCCCAAACATCACTATGCCCTCTGGCATGATCGCGCCGTGTTCCACTTCCTGACCGATCCTATAGCTCGTGCCCGCTACGTTGAGCAAGTGAGACAGACGGTCCGTCCGGGAGGGCATGTGATCGTTGCGACCTTCGCGCCGGATGGCCCGGAGCAATGCAGTGGCTTGAAAGTCGCCCGCTACGACGCGGCTTCCCTGCACGGGGTATTCGGCAGCCCCTTTGAGTTTGTCCGCAGTACGAACGAGTCCCACCAGACTCCCTGGGGCAGCGAACAGCGTTTTGTCTATTGCTACTGCCGGGTTCAAGATCGCAGGTGATTTTGAAAAAGGGCTAGATCAGGGTAGCCGTGATGCCATGGCTGTTATTCATCGGGCAGCTTGCGTTGGCTGGGGCAATAAAGCCGAGGATAGATTAAACCTGGCTCATGGGCAGGAGTAGTGCAATTCCTTTGTAGGGACGCGCCGTTGCGCGTCCCATAGGCACCAAGTTAAGGATAGAGAGCATTAAACTGCTGCCAAAGCTGAAAGGCAAGCGGATGGGTGCGACGCTTGGAAAACGGGGTAG
>JALHRC010000052.1 GCA_022841645.1 Minisyncoccota bacterium | reverse complement strand
CAAGAGCGCGGCAGGAGTTGCGGGCATCGATAATGAGAACGATCAAGTGCCTTAAGTGCATCTAGAGGATGCCTTGGCGCATGCAGGCGATGAAGGACGTAATACGCTGCGATAAGCCCCGGGGAGCTGCGAATAAGCTTTGATCCGAGGATTTCCGAATGGGGAAACCCGACCATTTAGGTCACCCGAAAGGGAGCTAACCCAGGGAACTGAAACATCTAAGTACCTGGAGGAAAGGACATCAACCGAGACTCCGTTAGTAGTGGCGAGCGAACGCGGACCAGGCCAGTGGCCTCAGTGTAAGAACGGGAATGAGCTGGAAAGCTCTGCCATAGTGGGTGATAGCCCCGTACCGGTAGAAAGCATTGAGGTCCTCGAGTAAGGCGGAACACGTGAAATTCTGTCTGAACATGGGTAGACCACTATCCAAGCCTAAGTACTCGCATGCGACCGATAGCGAACAAGTACCGTGAGGGAAAGGTGAAAAGCACCCCGACGAGGGGAGTGAAATAGTTCCTGAAACTGGATGCATACAAACAGTCGGAGCTCAAGATTCGTTCTGAGTGACGGCGTACCTCTTGTATAATGGGTCATCGACTTAGTCTAACTAGCAAGCTTAAGCCGTTAGGTGTAGGCGCAGCGAAAGCGAGTCTGAACAGGGCGTCAAGTTAGTTGGATTAGACCCGAAACCAGATGATCTAGCCATGAGCAGGTTGAAGGTAAGGTAACACTTACTGGAGGACCGAACCCACGTAAGTTGAAAATTGCGGGGATGACTTGTGGCTAGGGGTGAAAGGCCAATCAAATCTGGAAATAGCTGGTTCTCCGCGAAAGATATTTAGGTATCGCCTCGAGCGAATACTCTGGGGGGTAGAGCACTGGATGGGCTAGGGGGTCTCACCGACTTACCAAACCTAACCAAACTCCGAATACCCAGAAGTACTACTCGGGAGACAGACGGTGGGTGCTAACGTCCATCGTCAAGAGGGAAACAACCCTGACCTACAGCTAAGGTCCCCAAGTCATGGTTAAGTGGGAAAGCATGTGGGAATGCTTAGACAACCAGGAGGTTGGCTTAGAAGCAGCCATCCTTTAAAGATAGCGTAACAGCTCACTGGTCAAGCGTTCCTGCGGCGAAGATGTAACGGGGCTCAAACCATGCACCGAAGCTTAGGGTTTGCTTACTCTTATGGGGTTTGCAAGCGGTAGCGGAGCGTTCCGTAGGCCGATGAAGCGGTACCTGTGAGGGGCCGTGGAGGTATGGGAAGTGCGAATGCTGACATGAGTAGCGATAAAGAGTGTGAGAGA
>JALHRC010000051.1 GCA_022841645.1 Minisyncoccota bacterium | reverse complement strand
GGACCTCGGATCCGACGGCCTATCACGCTCGGATTTAGGACCATCGTCAGAATGAAGAGGACAGATTCAAGATACAAGGCTACTTTGTCCTGCCTCCGGCCACTCGTCGATCATACACTCACCGCCCTGCGCACCTGCGTGAATCGACAACAACCCTTTGGGACCCCAACCTGGCAGGCCACCATTGCGGCCACCTTGGGCTTGGACTCCACGCTGCGTCCACGCGGGCGGCCACGCAGATCCCCGGAAAAGTAGCCTGTCCCCTTTTCTTCTTCGTCGCCTCCTTCTCTGAGTGTTGTGAGTGGCTCGCCGCCAACCGTACTGCCTCTCGAAGAAGCCGGCTAGATGCTTATCAGGTCTTGACTTTGCACTCCACTCACGTGACGACAGGATGCACGAATGCAATCCTCATGGGTCATTACTTGACCTCACCTCTCAGGCACGCCGATCAACCTCGCCACCTTGGGAGCAGGCAGTGCAAAGTCAAGAACCGACCTCATCACCACGCTCCAACGGTCGCATCCTGTCGGCGTTTGGCGTGCATAGTTTTGTTTTCGACCGCGACGATCATTGCTAATCCAGCCTGTCTCTATTTTCTTTCTTCGGCGAAAGCCAACCAATCAACTCTTCCGCGCGATCATGCGACAACTCTCGCGTGAGATATGGGTTGGCTAACTCATGAAGAACTTCTCTAACCATCTCTTCATGCTCTTCATCGAAAGCAATATCTTCGCGACATTCAATTGCATTTGCCCAGGAAGTCACTCCGTTTGCATTAATTTCACCAAGCAAATATCTTTTACAAACTGAAGCACAATGTTCTGCATTGAGAACAACTAGCTTTTCATCGCTATCCCATCCAAAGCCTGCCAAGGCAGAAACGATTTCTCCCAGTGGTCGGTCAAGGACAAGCAGAGCTTTGAGCCACTCGGTCCGATTCATTTTCACCGTCCACTCTGAAAGTTTCTACCTGAGGCTCCTTGCACTATCGTGCCATCGGGACGATAAGTTGTCTCAGAAAATTGGGGAATGGAGTCAGATCTTGAATCCTGCATCCTGGTTGTTCCGAGGTTTCATGATGTGACAGATGACCGCAACATGCGTACCTATGGCTCGATACCCTGAGGCATGGCCGCTGTCATGCCCGCGGTGGATGAGGCAGCTGGCTCCCGCACATTGACGTATGTCTTTGACCAGATGTCTCTGCCGGAGGCCCGGTCGTAGACCGCTGAATGAGAGATTCTACCGCCTACTGTGATCCACGCAATAAGAATGTCATTTTGATTGAGCCATGCGGAAACATTTCTGGTTGAGGCCTTTGGTGAGGGAGCCGATCTTCAGGCGCCGCCACCTATGCATA
>JALHRC010000050.1 GCA_022841645.1 Minisyncoccota bacterium | reverse complement strand
AGTGATTTAAGCGCCTTCTTTGGTTCAGTGATGACGGGAGTGAGGAGGTGTGGAATACCGTTATAGAGGGTAAGTTCTACTCGCTTCGGATCAACGAGGATAAACCGGAGCTGATCGGGTGAGTTACGGAACAAGAGAGAGACAATGATATTGTGGATGGTAACAGACTTTCCGGAGCCGGTAGTACCAGCAATAAGCGCGTGGGGCATGCGAGCGATGTTGGCAAAGTGCACGCCACCGGCTACGTCTTTACCAAGGGCAATAAGGAGCGGACGAGGTGAATCGGTGTATTCAGGGTGTTTGAGGATAGAAGCGAGTCCAACTGTTGAACGGACGGCGTTTGGTACTTCAATACCCACGAGTGACTTACCAGGAATCGGGGCTTCAATACGGATCGTGCTCGCTTTGAGTGCCAGCTGGAGTTCTTGCTGGAGGGCGACAATCCGAGAAATACGCACCCCTTGGGCTGGCTTCAGTGAATAGCGGGTGATCGCTGGGCCACTCTCAACCGCATCCATCTCGACGTTAATCCCAAACTCCTTGAGGGTACGTTTGATTGTGAGTGAGTTTGCTTTTACATCGCCAGCCATTGCCTTCCCTTTATCCTTATTAAGGAGTGAGAGTGAAGGAGGGATGTACGGGCCACTGAAGTGTTTGACGACGATATCACTGACGTTCTTTTCAACACCGAGCGTTTCGGCTACTTTGGCAGCAGCGGCGGTGAGCCCTTTCTTCTCTTTTGGCTCTTCAGGCTCTACCTCACTCCCTTCTGGTCCGTCAGCTTTTTCGTCTAGTTCAGGGAGCTCAATGTCATCAAACGGGAGTTCCTCGAGGAGCTCTTCCTCACCCTCACCTTTCTGTCTGCGGAGGAAACCAGGGAGGGCGAGACCGGTATTAAAAATGAGGAAGGTACCAATAAGGAGAATACCAAAGAGGAGTACTCCTGTTACTGCCTCACCGACGAGGAAGGTGAGCGGGTAGGTGAGGGCAAGCGCGGTCATGCCACCGAGACCCTTTTCGTAGAGCTCAAGGAGCGCCAGGATCGAAAAGAAAAAAAGTGAAATACCCAAGACCTTAGACACACTCACCCGCTCATTATCTTTTGGTTTGAGTAGGGCATACATATAGAAGGCAGCGGCGATTGGTGCGAGCCAAGCACCCGTTCCAAAGAGCCAGGTGAGTGCTTCATCCGTCATGGCGCCCGCTCGGCCAGCGTACCCAACGAGGGAAAACAAAAAGAAGATACCAAGCACACCGACCACTACCGCCCCAATTGCCTGCCTGGCTTGCGGGGAGAGATCATCAAAAAGCGGGGTACGCTCGGTGGTTTCAGTAATTTTTTTCTTTCGGGCCATAACGATAAATAACAGTATCTCCTAAGTAATAAAGCCATAATACCACGTAAAAGAGGC
>JALHRC010000049.1 GCA_022841645.1 Minisyncoccota bacterium | reverse complement strand
GTCCGAGATGTGCACGTTACGTTCGCAGCACAGTGGTTTTCGGCGTTGGTGTCGACGACAACGAATCCGACCGCTTCGGCATGAGGACGTAGTGTAACGGATGTTTCTTTCCACCTCAATCATGTATGGAGGTCCTTATGTTCTCACTCACGGTTGTCACCGCCGTTATCGTGGCTGCCCTATCGTTCAGCACAGTCGTTGCGCAGCCGCGCGACAACGAGCCGTTCGTACCAGTGTTCACGCTTGGCACGATGGCGTGGTCGTCGGAGGCCACCCAGGTGCAGATTGTACCCGGCCGTGTTACCGGGCCAGTGGTAGTATCTTCCGGACTTGATTTTGTGGCAATGGATCCGCACACTGGCACAGAGCTCTATCGTTTGAAGATGCCGGTGCCCCCTAGTGGCAATCGAAGAACATTGGAGGGAGTGGTATCCCCGGTGGGGGATCAGATGTTGGTTGCTGTCTCATCCCTAAGCGTGTCCGACACGCACGGCGTTCGTGCTGACTTGGTTCAAACCTCTACAGGTCAGACATTGCGAACATTTCAAGAAAACTTCAATTTCAATGCAAGAACCACCACCTTTAACGGCCGAATTGGGCTAGCTGTTGTTCGTCTGTTCTTTAATGGTGGCTCAGCTCCGCGACTGTTAAATACGGTATCAGGCGAGATAGGTGTAGAGATTAACAGTGCCCAACCATGGTTTGACGAGCCTTCGAAACGCCTTTATGGCAACAGTGGCGGCTTGGTATCGGAATACGACGCAGTTACGGGTGCATTGCTTGGGCAGTACAACATGACCTTTGCCGGCCCCGTGGCGCGCCTGCCTGGTACCGACACGCTGATCGTTGTGGGCTACGACCATCGCAATGAGCCGCCGTATAATTACGACCGAGAGCTACGTGTTGTGGTGTTGGATATGAAGACAATGAAGGGGCGGGTCCTCCGCAATGAGTCGTCCCCGGATTGGAGAAAGTACAGTGCTCTCGGAGCACGAATCACGCCATCAGTTACTGGAGACACGCTGTTCTTTCACAATATCACTTCCGTTGCTGGGCTTTTTAGGGCCAGCCATGTCTTTGCATATGCTAAGGGTAAGGGCCTCTACCTGCACGCTTCGGCCTTGTTTGACACTGGTAGATCTGGCGCTAGCGGAGGCACACCAATCTTTCTTCCTGATCTTAATTCTTTTGGCGCGAGTGGGATTATCGGTACTAACGGCATCCTCCGCATGTGGAACCTTGTTCCTGTGGCCACGTCGGCCGTCGCTGGTGAAGCACGCACGGAAAGCGTCACACTTCGTGTCGAAAACGAGATCGTCGTCCTGAGTGGCCCACCGTCGTCATACGTCGTCGGTCTCTACGACACGCAGGGCCGCGAGAATCCGCTGCGCTGTATGGCCACGCCCTGCCGTTCAGTCGATGTCTCGGGCCTCGCCTCTGGCTCCTACCTTGCCCGTGTCGACACCGGCACGCAGGTGGTAACGCTACCGTTTACCATTGTACGGTAGGGGGGCGACATGAAGC
>JALHRC010000048.1 GCA_022841645.1 Minisyncoccota bacterium | reverse complement strand
CGCTATAGAACTGTGGCGCTATAGAACTGTGGCTATACAAAGCCCCACTCAGCCAGGTAGTGAACGTAGGCTAAGAACTAGCCAATTGAGAAGTCGTGCAGGCTATGCTGCTACGAATATGAGCGTCTGGCGCATCCAAGCTCCTGAACATTCACGGATGTCACAACTCGGGCATCGTTTGCTAACTTTGCTGCCAACTTTGCCCGGCAACTTCGCCAACTAGAGAATCGCAGGTATCATACCGCGCAGCTTGGAGCAAATCTGAGTTTTGAGCCTTTTAGCTTTTGCTTGCTTGGTGGGTCATCGGGCGGGGATTCAACAGGGGCTTTGGGCAAGCCGGTATAGGGCGCGAATAGCTCGTCAAGTGCCACGGTGAGCTGAAGCCAGACTTTCGCTGAGATCCCCAAACGTTCTAGCACGGGTGGTAGATGCGATGGCGTCGAACCTCGCTTGCCCTCAACCACCAGTCGAGCTGTCCAATCAACCAACTCGATGTAATCGACAGCGGACATGTGCGCATAGCCCTTGTCGCTGCACCGGTGCCCGAAGTTACAAGGATAGGGGCCTGGATGGTTGGCAAGCTCCACTGGCGCAAGGTGTGCGTCGGGTAGATTCTCAAAGATTTCCGGAGGAAGCTGCTCTGTGTCCTCGCCCATTTCCTTGGAAAGATCGACAAGCGTATCCATCAACGCATCGATACGGCACTTGATGGAGGAATGAAGGCTCAATTCAATCGTAGCCGCCAGAGTGGCTCGAATGAGGTTCAAGTCGACATAAACGGCGCAGGCCAACACGGCCTCGGCGTCCTCTAATACGACAGATTTAAATCGATCTGCCCAAAAGTGCCCATGCGTCTTGTCCTCGGCATTGGCCCGCTGCGCGATGCGTTGGCTTATCAGTCGCGTCCACCATGAGATATCACTCAACCGAAGGCGAACAGCAGCCAATTCCTTAGGCACCTTGCGAATACTATCCAGTTCCGCCTCATTAGGTCCCCTTGAAGAACGTCGCATGTTGGGTGTAGGACACAGATATAACCAACGCCGCGCCACTTCCGTATCATTCCACCGACTTACGATATCTGGCCGTGAGCGCAAGACCATATGGAAGTGATTGTCGGGTATGCCGTGAGAAATCAAGTCGATGCCGAACCCTGCAGCCAATCGCTTTAACTCCGCATCAAACCAGTTTTTTCGATGGCTGAAACATTTGCCCGACTTGGAATCTCTCCCTAGCAGCATGTCTTGTCGAGCAACGCGGTTCATCACATGCACGACGGCCACTTCATCAGGACGAAATTGGTTCCTTCGGTTATCACGTGGCATGATACTCACTCCTTAATCCACTACAGAAATAGAACCCTCTACAGGTAATGACGGAGAGAGCCCTCGAAACTTACGCGTGAAATGGAAATTTTTCCAAAAAAGTCCGCTCGCCTGTGAAAAGCGGTGGAATACCACAACGCCAGAGCTCAAGTTCACAGGTTTCTGTCAGGGACCTGTCAATGCTCGCCAGGACAATGGTCACCACG
>JALHRC010000047.1 GCA_022841645.1 Minisyncoccota bacterium | reverse complement strand
AAACATAACCTGAATAGTTATGTTTCATCGTAACTACTCAGGCAGGGATAAAGGGTTGTCCAATGAGTGCCTGATATAAGGCATGGATAACCTGTTGACCCTGTTTGCGAACAGTTGAAATGTAAGAGCGAATATCACAGAAGATCTCTGCGCCGCGTTGTGTACGAAATGTTCCTGAGATTTTCTGTTTGACCTTCATCATACGAACATCGCGTTCAGCAAGATTGTTATCGAAAGGGATACGAAAGTCCCTGATAAAAGCCAGTGTCGCGTGCCGATATTTTTGTAATCGGTCTAATAGATTTTGGGGTGCAGATTGCTTGTTGCGTCCCCGTTTTTTGGGAGGTGGGGTATCCGGCGGTGGATTAGCGATGACGCCTTGCTGAAGCCAGTGATCATACCTCTGATAATAATGATGAATCCGTGCCGGCGCTAACTGGTTCGTCACGCAATGCGCGACTTCTTGTTTGGCATCCAGCAAAAGTTGTGCCATCTCACTTGCCCATGGCTGTTGATATTGCTCTGCGATAAAACGTAATTCCCGTAAATGATGGGCATTGCACAGGGCATGAGAACAGTCGTCAAACTGAAAGTAAGACGCCCAGCCATCATGCACACTCACGCCTTTGAACTGCGGTAAAATCCCAATGGCACGCACGGCTTGTTGCCCCCGTTTGGGATGAACCCTATAGTAGGTCAGTTGCTCGGTGGCACTAACGTGCAACCACTGTAAGTTGCCCTCAACACGCATTCCGGTTTCATCGTTGTGCAACACCTGTGCTGCGGCTAATTGCGTGTAGATTACCTCTAGGGCGGGTTGAACTTGCTCATACACCGCGGCAACTGCATCCAGAATAAGGGCTTCACTTGGCGCATGACCATAGAAATCCCGAAATAACTCCCAGCTACGCTTCAACGGCAACAACTGATACATCGTCAAGTACACTGCCTGGGCTTGAATCCGCTTGCCATATTGCACGGGCTGATCCACGCCTTCGGGAAAGACGGCTTTGACTAGCTGGTGACAACACGGACAGGTCTTCACTTCGGCTTGATGCTCCGTCACCACCAGTTTGACCGGCGGAATGTCAAATACTTGGCGTTTTTCCAGCTTTTCAACGGCACAGGAGGTCAAATCCTGCTGACAGTCAGGACAGGTGGTGAGCGCATGGCGCACCCTTTCAGTGGGGTCGCTGACCATGCTCAAGGTTTTACCCGGATGACCGGGTTGTCCACCGGTTGTACGCTGCCCTTGTTCGCGTAGACTTTTGGGCTTGGGCTTTTTTAAACCATCGCTACTGGGTGGCTTGCTACTATTCTGGCTATTTTTAGCGATTTGGTCTTTTAACTGTTGGATTTCAGCAGCTTGAGCTTGTACCACTTCACGCAGTTCAAGAATCATCGCAATCAACTGGGCGATGTCTAGGTCGGCTAAGTTGGTCAGGTCAGTTTTTTCGTTCATGCCATCACTATACCCAATTTATCCCCACTTATGCTACATTTGGTGGGCTGAGTAGTTACAATTTTTCAACGATTTTT
>JALHRC010000046.1 GCA_022841645.1 Minisyncoccota bacterium | reverse complement strand
GGTGGAACTGACTTCGGTCGTTTGCGCGCTCGTCAGTGGGGAACTTCTGGTAACCAAATCACTTTCAAAAATACTCTTACTCCGGAAACTGCTCCAACCGTAACTGGTTCTGCACTTACTCTTCCGGTTGTAATCACTTCTGCTACCAACGACGTTATTAACTATCGTCTTGATGGTGGTGTTGCTGCTGTAGCAACTATCGCAGCTGGTTCGTATGCAACTGCTGCTTTGTTGGCTGCTGCAATCGATACTGCTTTCGGTGGTGCTATCGAAGCTGATGCTGCAGGACTTACTGCAATTCAATTGACTCGTGCTGCTGGTGCTAACTTGCACCGCAACGGTTCTGGTCGATCTTTCGAGATCTTGGCTGGTACTGCTAACGCGTCTGTTGGTCTTGCACAAGGTCTTTCAGTTGCTGCTTCTGAGCCTATGGCTACTTTGATGGTTCGTAACCCTGTTACAACTCTTGAAGAGAGCGCAACTGTTGGTGGACAAGTAATGTTGACTTTGGGTCGCGATTCAACTGGTGGCGCAACTGCTGCTTCAGTTACTATCAGCGCTTCACAAGTTACTCTTGCACAAACTTCTGCAACTCCTGCTTCTATCGTGCTTGAAAAAGCTGACTTCCCTAACATCCAAGCATTGGTTGATTATGTCAACACATTACCTGGTTGGGTTGCTGCTGCTTCTTCAATCGCTGCTGGTCAGTTGTCTCTTAACATCCTTGATCGCGTTTCAGCTGTTGGAGCTTTCCACACTGCTGCTGGCGCAATGCCCGCTCGTATCAAACAAGATGCGAACGAAGTTGCTAACTTCATGGCTCTTTCTTCGCAAGTTGAAATGATTCCATTGGTTGGTCAAACTGAAGTTAAGAAAGTTGGTCTTCCAGATCAACAAGGTGTTCCGAACGCTCTTTACTTGAGCGGTGGTGTTAAAGGAGCAACAGCTTCTTCAGACATCGTTACTGCGTTGAGCAAATTCGAGAAATTCCGCGTAAACAGCGTTGTTCCTCTTATGTCGCGCGATGCTTCGGAAGACGCCGCAGATCAATTAACTGATCCTGCTTCTTCGTACACTATTGCTGGTATCCACCAAGCTGTGAAAACTCACTTAAGCTTGATGTCTACTACTAAGAAAAAGTCTGAGCGTCAAGGTTATTTGTCGTTCAAGGGTTCTTACGCTGATGCTAAGACTCAGATTGCAACCATGGCTGCTGCACGCATCCAGATGGTTATCCAAGACGTTCGTCAAGCGGACTCTGAAGGTAACATCAAGTGGTTCCAACCTTGGGCTGGCGCTGCTCTTCTTGCAGGAGCACGTGGCGGTTCGCCAATCGGTAACCCAATGACTTTCAAGTATTTCAACATGTCTGGTATCCGTCAAACTGGTCAACCAATGTCTACTCCTGAACAGGATGTAGTTGTTGATTTCGATCCGGATACTATGTATGATGACGCTATCCAAAACGCATTGACGTTCTGGGAAGCTCCTCAAACTGGCGGATTCCGCTTGGTTGTTGATAACACTACCTACAACAAAGACGGCAACTGGGTTTTCAACCGTGGTA
>JALHRC010000045.1 GCA_022841645.1 Minisyncoccota bacterium | reverse complement strand
GTCGCGGTAGTCCGTGGCGAGGATGCCGTCGCCGTCGTTGATGATGACCTGCCCCGCTGCGCTGCGAGCAATGCCGACGTCCACCGCGCCGCCTGCCGTGCCCGTCGAGGAGAACGTGATATCTCCAGTGTCGTCGAGTTGAACGTTAGCCTCAGAGTTCAGATTGAAATTGAATGTAGAGACGCCTGCATTACTAATCTGTAATGGCGTGATATAACTATTGTCCGCAATACGTAGTTGTAAATCGTCAATAAAATCCAGATAGGTCACTACACCACCTGACGTAGCAAACTGACCTGTAGTCCCGTCGGTCGCTGAGCCCCAGCGGATACTTGGCGCATGTGCGTTGCTGGTTGCACGTACCGTGTCAGTGAACGTAACTACTGTGCCAGACTGCACAGCAATAGAGTCTCCAAGCGTCGTGCCTGTTGCCCAAATAGGAAGGGTGCCGGCTGTACCCGTGCCGGGGCCGCCACCACTTGCCAGCGTCACACAATCCCATTCGCCAGAGTGAAGCACTCCACCTGAGCCGTCGTCATACCGGAGCACCTGGCCGTCTAAACAATTGTCGGTGAGGCCGATATCATCAGCTCTGACTTCAAGTCCCCAATCTCCGGCTGCTGCTCGCTGACGAGCGATTACGTTATAGGTCGGACCTGAGCTAGTTCCGCCCGTACCCGCAATTGAAAAGACGCGGTTACCCGCCTCGGTGATAGGTCCCTGGTTATTTAGAGTGCCGTTCTGCCCCCAAAACGAGTAGTTAGACTGTCCTAACTGTGCGTCTGCATAAAAGGCATAGTTAGTCAAATCGTTAGCGCCTGCTGATCGAGAACTAAAAACCTCCGAGTAGATTCCAGTAGACGAGCGTGCCGAAGCCGTTGTGTCAAAAGTGCCAGCCTCGCTTAAAGAGGCGAGGCGGAAAGCCGAAGAAAGCGTATATCCAGACTGTACCGCATTGATTACCCAGCCGTTCTGGAGGCCGTTTGCAACTGTATAGAGAGCCGTTCCCGCGGTAGGGGCTCCCCGAATACCGACAATTCCGGGGATCGTGACTGTATCGCTCGCAGCGTCTCCGAGATTTGTATTGCCGTACACTACTAGAGCGGTAGCTACGTTAAGCGCGCCACCGATATCGATTGCTCCGGCCGCCTGTGTGATGATCGAGTCATCAAGGGTAGTAGCTGAGGCTGCCTTAGGGATAGTGCCCGTTGTCAAGCCAGAAATACCACTGCCAACAGCCGCACACGCGTAAGCAGACCCATTCCAGACTTGCGCCTGGCCGGGGCTTGCGCATGCTGTAATTCCAATATCATTGGCGTTTACGGTCAGACCTCTGCCAGAGGTTGCGGCAATATCCAACGTAACGTCACCAGCGATCCCTCCGCCGGTTAGGCCGTTACCAGCGACAACAGAGAAAATATCTCCGACCGGGCCGATCTGGCCAGCACAGGCCAGAAAGACACAAAAGCCTAAAAGGACACCCGTAACGATCTTACGCATTTTGAATGACTCCAATAATTTCAACTAAATAAGGGTCTACGGTCGTATCACCCGCCAAAGCCTTTTTGGCCGTGGAGATAATCGACTCTGTTACCTTGCGGCGGGACTCGGCTCCCCACGTAGGCC
>JALHRC010000044.1 GCA_022841645.1 Minisyncoccota bacterium | reverse complement strand
ATGGACGGCTTTGCGGGCGGAATGACGTTTTTTGGGTTTGGATTTCTCGCATATTTTGGGTGGCAAGCCCACTTCCCGGTCATGCTCATCATCGCCGTGTTCGTGGCGATGGCCGCTCTGGGATTTCTCACCCATAATTTCCCACCCGCGCGTATCTTCATGGGCGATGCAGGGAGCATCACGGTTGGATTCTTGGCGGGAACATTGATGATCCTTGGTGTTCGCGATGGAATATTTGAGATATGGGTCCCGATCATGATCTTCTCCCCGTTCATCGTGGATGCCACGGTCACGTTGATCCGGCGGGTACTCCGTCGCAAAAAGATTTTGCAAGCTCACCGTGAACACTATTATCAACGGTTGGTTTTGAGAGGATGGAGCCATCGTCGAGCCGTATTGGCAGAGTATGGAATCATGATTCTATGCGGGGGACTGGCCGTTCTGTATCATCACTCGATGGACGAAGAGCGACTCATCATTCTTGGAGTCTGGGTGGGCCTGTTTCTCCTACTCGGAAGCTTGGTGGGTAAGTTGGAACGGAATGGACTAGTCTCATGTTCCCGTCGTAACCCTGTCGCGTCAGACAGGAAGACAGAAGTGCCAGTTCAAGACCCTCCACGGGTCGTCGTCAAGACATAGCTGGAAACCCGATCTTGCCGTGGGCCAGTCGATGAATTGGAAGGATATTTTACAGTTCGTGTCTGGCTCGGTAAGGTTAAGCGATCGCCTTGAGGGGTTTTTACTTAAGTCACGGCACTATCGCGAAAGTGCTACGCTGATGGGAGCAGTGGGGATGACATTGAAAGGCATGATTTCATCTCTTTTGAAATCCTCGATCTCCTTTTCCTATAAGTGATGACTTGGACAAGAGGTATGTTGCAGATGGAAGCGAGGCGAGCGGCAATCGGGACGACAATAGCGCTCGGGTTCACCATTCCAATTTGGGTTGTGGCCGACAGTATTTTCGTGGGTCTTCTCGTGGTGTGCTGGGCAATCAGTGGTGGATGGCGCGAAAAACTACGCCGTATCAACGGGAATCCTGTGGCACTAGCTGCTCTTTTGTTGTTTGGTTGGCTGCTACTAGGAACTTTATGGGGTGAAGGGGAGTTGGAAGATCGAGCGCTGTCAGTAAAGAAATACGCTTATTTACTCCTGATCCCACTGTTGATTTCTTTAGCTGTTGATGTTTGTCATAGGAATCGTGCTCTCCTAGCGCTCGCGGCCTCATTAGTAGTGACTTTGGTCCTATCGTTTGTGTTGGGTTTGGGAATTTTCCCAATCCATGAGCGTCTCGATTGTAATGTGTCTGACCCGTGCATATTCAAAAGACACACGACCCATAGCATGCTCATGGCATTCGGTGTGCTGTTGTTCGGGGTGTTGGCTTGGAAGTCCTCTCGCCGATGGGAACGATGGAGCTGGGCGGGGGCTTCGTGCATGGCTGCAAGCAATGTCTTATTGATGATGCAGGGCCGAACCGGGTATGTGGTGCTGGCCGGACTTGCTATGGTGGTCTTTCATATGTATTTCGGATGGCGAGGCATGGTGGCGGCGGTCATCACTCTCAGTGTGGCGTTTACGGCGGCCTATCAGGTCTCCACATCGTTTCATGATCGGGTCGATCTCGTCGCCACCG
>JALHRC010000043.1 GCA_022841645.1 Minisyncoccota bacterium | reverse complement strand
TCGTGGGGTCAAACTCGTGGACAGTGCCTCTGCGCGATGAGTATAGCACGCCGTGGTGCTCGTCGAAGTACCAGTACGATCCCTGTCTAGACTGCCGAAGCGTATCGACGACCTCGAACGTGGAGAGTTTGCAGAGAGCAATGGTGCCATTGCTGGTCGAATAACCCCTAAACTCCACCACACAACGATCTAGGCTGGCCGATACCGCATGGACGGCCCAACTTCGTCTCGTCTCCGTTAACAATGCCCCACTGCGCGTATCATACGATCGTATCCAACACGAGTCCTCAGAGAGACCGGACGTACTCTGTGCTACCACCAGGACCTCACCGGAGGGATCGCAGGCCGCCCACGAGACTACACCCGTCTTGGCCTCCACCTTGTTGTAGATCGTACTGACAACGTGGCCGTCGATGGCTCTGTACGATACGTACTTGGTAGCCGTGTCTTTTAAGGTGTTCATGGAGTAGATCACCGTAGAGACGAGGCCGCGCTCACGGCCAACGATAGTCTGAGCGGGAATACTATCAACGTTCCTTTCCCACAGTATCGGCCCCAGCTTGTTGATCGGACGCATGTCCGGCTGCTGCGATTGACTCGGCACCATACATACGGCAAGTAGCGCGGCAACGACCGTAAACTGCCGCCAAAACTGCCGCAACCTGGTTGAGCATGTAGACCGTCTATGGGCCTTCTCAAGTTGAACAACGTTCATCGGATGCATAGATAGCTCCCTAGCGAAATGGTAGAAGGTGACGCCTTGTCAGATACCATTTCAGAGGTGACAAGACTATGGGCTGAATCGACTGATTGTGCATGCTAGCTAAGAAACCACCAGATATGGCGAAGACCCTGATAGTCTTCTGTGTGCCTTCGGTACAATGGTCTACCTCACAATAGAAAATGTCACGGCCACATTGCGCTCACCGTGAGCCATGCGGCAGAGGTAACTGCCCGAAGGCAGCCCGAGTACATTAACCGAGCGGCAGGGCGTGTCATGGCACTGCACCGTGAGTTGTCGGCCCTGCATATCGTGGATGCTGACGATCGACCATGAGGGCGAACCCGTAAGCGAAGCCGTCGTTCCGTCACATGTAACTTGCGGTGTATCGCCTGGCGTCGTCTGTTCCACAGACGTCGTAACCGGAACGATGGAATGCGTTGTTGTGGTGTTAAACCTTCTGCCGCCGATGACGACATTGCTTTCGACGTCGAAACGGCCGGTAAACGAAAGGTCATCACCCGGCAGGTGTGGGGTGTCGACGTTGGAGCAGTAGCGTTCTAAGCCACCTTCAATCGAGTACGCAACGACTTCTTGCGTTCCAGCACCCGTCGCGCCACTCATGAGACTCGTATAGACCTTCTTGCCGTCGAGTGACGGGATGAGTGTCGTCCCATTTGGAAGATAAACAAACGTGCTCCAGTATGGCGACAGATTGTCCATAAGCAGATGGTACTTACGGTTGGTCATGTCGATGATGCCGAATCGTGCATAGACACTAGCGACATCCGGAGTGTAACCGACGGCAAAGAGCGTGTCGGTGCCTCGAAGTCGGCGTACGGGGCCATCGTAGGGAAAGTAAAACTCTCGGAGGTGGGCACCCGTCGTGGGGTCAAACTCGTGGACAGTGCCTCTGCGCGATGAGTATAGCACGCCGTGGTGCTCGTCGAAGTACCAGTACGATCCCTGTCTAGACTGCCGAAGCGTATCGACGACCTCGAATGTGGAGAGTTTGCAGAGAGCAATGGT
>JALHRC010000042.1 GCA_022841645.1 Minisyncoccota bacterium | reverse complement strand
TGCATGAATCACATGACGGTAATCGATGCGCCGGGCGCGTCCTTCCGGCGTTTTCGGATACGCGCGCGGTAATGTAATGACCGGTGTCTGCCCGGCAAAGCATTCTAAGCGATCGTGATAGAGATGAACCCGGATGTTCTCGCCAATGAGTCTGGATGGCACACTGTAAAGTCCCCGTTTGACCGCTATGGTGCTACTGGTGGTCACTTTGACGCTCAGTTCACTGAAGTCCATGAAGCGGTAGCGTGGCAGTGGCTGGAGATGCGATTGCTCTTCCGCCAATCGCCCTCTGCAGCGCTTATTGAGCTTATCGACGATCCGTTCAAGAAAGCGGCGATAGGCAACCACACTTTCGAAATCCGCAGATCCTCGTAATTTGATCGCCTGCTCGATCCGGTGTTTGAGCGAACCATGGGCATTTTCTACGGCGCCGTTTTCATGGCTGATGCCCAGGTTATTGACCGTTGGCTTCATGCCGTAGTGCTGGCACAGCGCCTCATAAGATTGCGTGAGTTCTTGCTTTTGGTTCGCATTGACGTAAGCGGCACTCAGGCTGTCGGTGCGATGTTCCCTGGGCACGCCGCCCAGTTTATGCAAGGCGGTCTGCAAACCATCGGCCAACGCACTATAACTTTCCCCGCCCCGGATGATATGAACAGCACGCCAATGACTATAAGCCAGACGAAACTGATACAGCAGGTGATCAAATGGCTTACCCGCGATCGTAATTGCCGTGCGCGGCCGGGTAAAATCAGACAACCCCTGGTGCCCGGCAGGCACCGATTGGCAAAACATGACAGCCTTACCGGGACCTTGCGTTGCGCGCCAGTGTTTAACGCGGCGCTGCAAGCTTCTGAGCAACTTCTCCGGGTATTGGCCGGGATATCGGTCATCCAAGTGTTCCCAAAGTGTAGTCCCGGTCAGTTCAGGTTCCCCGTACAGCAATGGAACCAATTCGGTCTCCCAAACCAGCGCAAAAGGATCCTGGCGCGTGCGCCATTGCCGTTGCGATTTCTCCACCCGCACACCTTTCTCAATCCTGCGGCCACTGCGGATACTTACCCCCGCTTTTGCAGCCGCAGTCTCCTGACCATGCCCTATCTGACGATTCTTCATATAAATAGCTTCCTGTTGATGAGTGATATGTTTTCCAGGCAAGTTCTTACTCCTTGTATAGGGAAGAACTCATACTGATACTTTCACTCAACCGGTCAAGATAATTGTCGCCTGACCGGACAGGTTAATTGTCGTCTAATAAGAAAGCGAAGGAGATTCGTGACTTGGATCATACTTTTGGTTCGGGCTTTGCTGATAGCATCATTACCAATAAAAAATGGATCGAGCTCCAAGACTCGTTTCTCAGCAACGTAGCTGCCCAGTTGGCCGAATCAGCGTTGAACATTCAGCCTCAACCTCTTAGTCCAGCAATTCTTGAACTTCGATGTCCTGGCTTGACCGTCGCGGTTAGATCACTTTTCTCAGCTTGGTGGACCACAACGACAAAGATGCCGAGAGCACCGCAACCCAACGACTTCGCCGATGCTATGCACGCCATTTATGCACCTTACGTTCACGTCTTCCGTGCGGATTCGTTCATGGCCCCACACATCCAGAAACACGCTGCTCGCTATGGTGTAATTGATGCCGCAATTGCTAGGGTCTGTTGACGTTTCACATAGGTAGCCACAGATATCCACAAGCCATGGCAACCATACTTTCGTAATTTCTCTTCAGTTTGTCATATCGTGTTGCCACTGCGCGATACTG
>JALHRC010000041.1 GCA_022841645.1 Minisyncoccota bacterium | reverse complement strand
TTTCCGCTAGGTTGACTGATCTCCCCTTCTTCGTCATTGAAGCAGATGAGTACGACACAGCATTTTGCGATAAACGCTCAAAATTCGTCCATTACCGCCCACGCACCGCGATTCTGAATAATCTTGAGTTTGATCATGCGGATATCTTCCCGGATCTGGCATCGATCGAGACGCAATTCCATCATCTAGTGCGCACGATGCCGCGAAATGGGCTTGTCATCAGCAATGGATCGCAAACCTCCCTTGATCGCGTGTTAGCTAGGGGTTGCTGGAGTGCAGTGGAGCGTTTTGCAGACCCTGCTGCGTGGCAAGTTGCTGACGCGGATGCTGATGGTGGCTTTGCCATTACACATGCCGGTGAGTTAGTCGGGCGCACGCGCCTCGAATTGGCAGGGGCGCACAACCAGACCAATGCGCTAGCGGCTTTGTTGGCTGCCCGGCATGTTGGTGTCCCCATTGAGCATGGTCTAGAAGCGATATCCCGCTTCAAGGGCGTGAAGCGGCGCCTTGAGGTGCGCGGTGTGGTTGGCGGGGTTACCGTGTATGACGATTTTGCCCACCACCCCACCGCTATCGCCGCAACGATTTCTGGGCTGCGTGGGCGCATCGCTGACGGTGCTCGGATTCTTGCAGTGCTTGAGCCTCGCTCCAACACCATGAAACTTGGCACGATGAAAGCGCAATTGCCGGAAAGTTTGGAGGGTGCTGCTTACACGTTTTGTTATGCCGATAAGCTTGGTTGGGATGTCGCTGAGGCTTTGCAACCATTGGGGAAACGTGCGCACACCTTTGTTGACTTGGAAGCGCTAGTGGCTGAAGTCACTAGCGAAGCGCGCGTTGGTGACCATGTATTGGTCATGAGCAATGGCGGCTTTGGCGGGGTGCATGACAAGATCTTAAAAAAATTAAATGTCGCATAGCGACAACAAATACCACCCCCTCTGACTAAATCTTTGATCTTCAAGAACCCTCGTGCAAATGGCCTTCCATGTATAATCGGCCGCGATTCACAAATTTGATCTGGATTAAATTTCTTGCAGTGCGATGTGATGATTTGGTTGTATTGGCTTGATTTATGAGCACATCAGCCTAGGTTGGTTCGTCGCGTTGCGGTCATGTCGATTGGAGGACTGGGGTGAGAGTCAGCATGAAGAGGTTTGTCGGTACGGCTGGCGCAGTGGCGCTGGGGTTGTTGGCTTATACCGCTAGCGCATGGGCTGGCTATCAGCTCAATTTAGATGTTCCCGTGACCGAAGCCGGTCGGCGTGCGTACGATCTGCATAATATGATCACCTTGGTCTGCTTGGTGATCTTCGTTGTCGTGTTTGGTGTGCTGGCGTACTCGCTAGTCATGCACCGCAAGTCAAAAGGCCACAAGGCCGCTGACTTCCACGAACATCTGGGCATCGAAATCGCTTGGACTATCATCCCTACCATCATTTTGGTCCTGATCGCGATTCCGTCGACTAAAGCGCTGATCGATTTGAAGGACACTTCTGAGTCCGAGATCACGATTAAGGTCACGGGCTATCAGTGGAAGTGGGGTTATGACTATCTAAAGGGCGAAGGTGAGGGCATCAAGTTCCTTTCAGTGCTTTCTACGCCTAAGGATCAGATTCATAACAAGGCCGAAAAGTCCGCTGATTACATGATGGCCGTGGATAACCCCATGGTTGTTCCGGTCAATACTAAGGTTCGTATCCTTGCCACCGCCAATGATGTGATTCATGCGTGGGCTGTACCGGCGTTTGCTGTTAAGCAGGATGCAATTCCCGGGTTCATTCGCGACACTTGGT
>JALHRC010000040.1 GCA_022841645.1 Minisyncoccota bacterium | reverse complement strand
GTACGACAAACGCACGGAACTGGACCGCTGGGTCATCTCCAAACTGTACTCGCTGGTGGCGGAATACCACGAAGCGATGAACGACTACGAAGTGACCCGCGCCTGCCGCGCTATCGAGGAATTTGTGGATTTGCACCTGTCCAACTGGTTTGTACGCCTGAGTCGCCGCCGTTTCTGGAAAGGCGAACTCAACGAAGACAAAACCGCCGCATACCAGACGCTTTTTGAGTGCCTGATGGTGGTCGGACAACTGATGGCCTCCGTCGCGCCGTTTTTTGCCGACTGGCTGTACCGCAACCTGACCGCGCCGATCAAAGACACAGCCAAAGCGAACAACACGCCGCTGCGCCACGATTCCGTGCACCTGAGCGACCTGACTTTGCCCGATCCTTCCAAGGTGGACAAAGACCTGGAAAAACGCATGGACTACGCCCAGCGCATCTGTTCGCTGGCGCTGAGTATCCGCAAAAAAGAAAAACTGCGCGTACGCCTGCCGCTGCAAAAAATCCTGCTGCCGGTGCTCGACGAAGCCTTTATCGCGGAAGTAGATGGTGTGAAAGACCTGATTTTGAGTGAAATCAACGTCAAACAGATCGAATTTATCACCGATGCCAGCGGCCTGCTGAAAAAAGGCGCCAAAGCCAATTTCAAAACCCTGGGCGCCAAACTCGGCAAGGATATGAAAGACGCGGCGGCGCTGATCGCCAATTTCAGCAACGACGACATCAATACGCTGGAGCAATCCGGCTGGTTGAAAGTACTGATCCACGGCAATGAATACACGCTGACGCCGGAAGACCTCATCATTTCCACAGAGGATTTACCGGGCTGGAAAGTGGCTTCCGAAGGCGCACTGACGGTTGCGCTGGATGTAACCATGACGCCCGATTTACAGGCCGAAGGTACCGCCCGCGACCTGGTGAACCGCATCCAGAATATCCGCAAGGAGAAGGATTTCAATGTGACCGACCGCGTGACGGTGACTTTGGAAAGACACCAGGCCATCCTGGCAGCAGTGGAAAAATTCCACGACTACATCAAAGCCGAAGTGCTGGCGACTGATCTGGTGCTGGCAGATGCTGTGGCAGGAGAGAAGGTGGAATTGGATGATGTGGTGTCGCTGGGGATCGAGGTGAGTGTGAATTGAAGTCCGAAGTACGAAGTCGAGCGTGCGAAGGCGTTTTTAGTGAGGCGGTGACTTGAAGTCACCGCCTCACTTGTGTTTCTGCAAGGCACGAGCAGGAGACTTTTCATCCAGGAAGTGTTTCGTTCGTCACCTGCTCGCACCTCGCAGATAACACCTCATGATAGCCGCAGCGCGGCGGTAATATTTGTAGCAACGGTTGCGACAAAATGTGTGGAGGTGCAGCGCACCGGTAATATTTGTAGCTCGTAGCAATACAAGAAAAGCGAGGTGCAGCGCACCGGCAAGATAATATTACCGATGAGCTGCACCTCCACACCTATCATCACAGCATTTCTACAAAGATATAGACCCGCTGGGCCTTTTACGCAACCCCGTCATTACGGACACAAATACTTTTCTTAACAAAATATGCCCCGCCGTATACCTCCAGACCCCACGCTTTCCGTTACTTAGCGCACAACATCCATTCGAAGCACCACTTTTCCATGAAAAATAACACGGATATGGAAGCCCTCGGTCGTTATATCCACACCGAAAGCGCTTTCCTCGAACCGCTCATCGCCGCCACCGCCCGGGTCATTGTAGGTCAGACAGGTATGGTAGAACGACTCCTCGTCGGCCTGCTGACCAAAGGCCACATTCTGCTGGAAGGTATGCCGGGGCTGGCTAAAACGCTGGCAATCAAAACATT
>JALHRC010000039.1 GCA_022841645.1 Minisyncoccota bacterium | reverse complement strand
ACTCTTTGTGAGTGCTACCTCAACGAACCTCGCCCTCACTCGTCTTAACATCGCCGGAGATAGTATTACCGACTTCACTGGCACTGGCCTGACCGTGACCGGCAATGCGCTTACCGTCGCTACTTCTACGCTTGGTCTGGCTTCTGGCTTCTTTGCTCAGGGAGGGAACTCGTTTGGAGCGGCGGCTATCTTGGGTACCAACGATAACAACGACCTACAGTTTAATACGAACAACTTTCCGCGAATGCTCGTGACTGCAGCGGGTCGAGTTGGTATTGGTACTACAACACCACAAGGGCAATTTGCAGTGGTTGCGGGTTCAAATGGTCCAGCTGGTCTTTTTTACGGCGATACGGCCGGTCGAACGGTGCGCATGGCAACACAAGACTATGTCTATGGAGGAACCACGGGGTCTTCTCTTAATTTTTGGATGGGTAGCTCAACCGGTATTACGAATAGCTCTATTGACGCCACTGCCGGTGGTGGAGCAGCCGCCCTTGCACTCAATATGTCAGGTGGAAATGTTGGTGTTGGCACCTCATCACCATCAGCCCGCCTCACCATCGCCGGCGACCTGCGCCTCACCGGACGCCTCGCTGACTCAGCTTCGAGTACCGGTGCTTTTGGTAGCGTCCTTACCGCTACCGCCAACGGAACACAGTGGCTTTCAACCTCCTCACTAGCTATTGCTCTATCCGACACCACTGGTCTGCTTGGAGCTACTCGTGGTGGTACCGGCCTTGGTACCATAACCGCTAACCAACTCCTCATTGGTGGCGCAGGGAATACTTGGTCACAAGTGGCCACCTCTTCCCTTGGGCTCTCAGCTCTCTTCACGAACTCATCACAGTTAGCGAGCCTTCTTAGTAATGAAACTGGGACGGGGACAAGCGTATTCAACACCGGTGCGGTATTGTCTTCGACAACACTGTCAGGTACTACGTATGCAAGCGGGAATTTCGGGATTGGATCAACAACTCCTGCACATCTATTAACCGTCATTGGTGGTGCAAACAATGCAGTAAAAAATACTAAGGCGTTATTTGGACGATCGGACGAAGCGGTGGCGGTAGAGCTTGGTACCGGAAGTACGCTTTTGGCAAATGCTGGTTTTATTGGTACAGCAACCGGTCATCCGTTTAATATTACAACTAATGGTATTGAAAGAATGACCATCAGTGCCGGTGGTAACGTTGGTGTTGGTACTACGTCACCTTCAGCACTCCTCACCATCGCCGGCGACATGCGTCTCACCGGCCGCTTTGCCGACGCCTCATCAAGTACTGGCTCTGTTGGCCAACTCCTCATGGCTACCGCTACCGGTACCCAGTGGATCTCAACCTCGACTCTCGGTTTTGCCTCTGGCTTCTTTGCTCAGGGAGGGAACTCGTTTGGAGCGGCGGCTATCTTGGGTACCAACGACAACAACATTCTCCAGTTTGAGACAAACAATACGATTGCCATGACGGTGGCGACGAGTGGGAATGTGGGGATTGGGACGACCACACCATCGGCCCGCCTCACGATAGCGGGGATTCCTGGGCAAGATATGCTTCGCATTGCATCGTCGAGTGGTTCTACTACTCTCGCACTGCTAGCCAATGGCAATCTGGAACTTCCGGGGCAGCTCATTTCTGCTGGTATTAACTGGACACCACGTTCTGCGGCAGGAAATAATGATGTATGGTCGGGTGTTACCTATGGTAACGGTGTATTTGTGGCAGTCGCAACTAGTGATGGTGATGGCGCAATCTACTCCCCAGACGGTGTTAACTGGTCTACAACAACTGCGGTCGCCGATGAGTGGCGCGATGTAACGTACGGAAACGGACTCTTTGTTGCCTCTGGTGGCTTCAACGCTAATAACATCATGACCTCTCCTGATGGTGTCAACTGGACGGTGCGCCTAAACCAAAGTAACTTGTATCTGCATGGTATCACTTATGGTAACGGCTTATTTGTTTCGGTGTCAGCGGTGGCACTAAATCAAATAATTACCTCCCCTGATGGTGTCAATTGGACTGCTCGTACCGTCGCCGGAGGTAATGACGGCTGGCTAGATGTGGCTTATGGCAATGGTCGATATGTTGTTGTTGGAGGTATTTACGGAGGCAACGATCGAGTGGTTACCTCTCTTGATGGTATTAACTGGGCAACTACCAGTGCAGCAGGGAATGATGATGGGTGGCTAAGTGTTACCTACGGAAACGGTCGTTTTGTAGCCGTCGGGACTGGTCCTGACCGTATCATGACGTCGACTGACGGTATTAACTGGGCAACCACCAGCGCAGCGGGGAATAATGATGAGTAGATCGGAAGAGCA
>JALHRC010000037.1 GCA_022841645.1 Minisyncoccota bacterium | reverse complement strand
AGCCTGTCCTACCTGCTGCGCTTCCCCTTCGACAAAATCAAGATCGACCGCTATTTCGTCACCGCGTCGAGCGAGGACAATGCCGCCCGCCAGATCCTGAGCGCCATCGTCAACCTCGCCTGCACGCTCGAGATCGCCGTGACCGCCGAGGGTGTCGAAACCGAGGAGCAGGTCGATTTCCTGAAGGGAACCGGCTGCGGCCTGTTGCAGGGCTACTATTTTGCCCGCCCCATGCCCGAAGCCAGTCTGCAGCCCTTTGAACTAAAGCCCCCAAAACCTCCTGCCGTAAGACATGCAACTTGATTCTGCCTTTGCAGCATCGACAATTTTACATAATGACGATTATGCGCACTAAGCGATTGATATGAAATGGGTTTTCAGAGTTCCATAAGATATGTTATGCGACTTCTGGTTGAACCGGCGAAGCCTTGTTCTCACACAGATGTGGGCCGGCGACATGCAGCAGTCAGCTTCCGAGCTACACAAACCGCTTTAAGCTCAAAGCGGCCAACAAAATGTAAGGCGGCATGGCGAGCGAATAGTGACCACAGTTTAATTCCAAAATATTTGGCCTAGCTCCGGCGTCCTTCAGTCTCTGCATGAACCTCTCCGATAGCTCGGGCAACACCACTTTGTCTCTCTTAGCCAACACAACGTGAAGATCGAGATCAGGCCGTGCCAAATTATGTGCGTAATTCTCCAAGTTTAGTGGACCCCAAGCCCTTCTGAGATCGGTCAGCTCAATCTCCGGCTCAAGGCTATCACGTATCAATCGGGTGGCGCGACCCGTCCAAACCATATCCGCCAGACTTCCCGCCGTTAGAAATAGCGAGGCTTTTGACACGGCCGAGTCGTGCGCCGCGACCAAGCCCGCAACCCAAGAGCCTAAGCTCATACCGAGAACCGAAATCTCTCTATAGCCTTCGCTGTTCAACCACCGTATGAGTTTTTGCCCATCCCATACCGCCTGCCTTACAGATTGGATCGTTCGACCGAGATTAGGGCTAAGCATATAATCGGCGTGCACGGAGCCGGAACGGCTGCGCTCGAAGTGATACGGCATAGCAATCTCGACAACCGTGATGCCCCGCTGCGACAAAAAGTTGGCAATATGCCGATTCCGCGCGTTTGCATTCCAATGGTGAAAAATCACCATCGCCTTATCGAATGACCCGCTTTCTGTGATTTTCGCCCAGACGACGTTGTTTTCTTCGATTTCAGTAAAAAGGTCCGATGGAAATCTGAGCCACCCATCATTTCTTTCAAAACCCTGATTGTTCTCAGTCGGCTCGTCGAAAAAGGTGGGATCAGCCACAAGCTGGTCCGCAAGTGCGCAAAATTCTTCGATACTCGTTACCTGCCTCCCACCGGGAAACGCGCGTTCCGCATCAAGGGCGAAAACCGTTGTTTTCTTCCCTTCCTCACCGCGTCGCGCCCGCCGCTCATCCCAACGATCAAGCCAATTATGGTACACTCTTATTGTTTCCTAACTCACTCGCTCGCCATCGCCCAAACCCTGGATCAAACAGGCCGTACATCGCGAGCAGCACTCCAACGCCCAGAAGAACCGAAAAGCCAGCAAATACATCGATAAACAGGTAGCCAGCTACGAGTACCGATACGACCGCCGACATCCTCCACAAAGGCGTGCCAAACCAACGTTCGACACCTAATAGGATGGAGCCATATAGAAACACAAAAATAGTCGAAATGACGACCAACAGACTACTATAATAATTCACCTTGCGTAAGTTGATTTCGTTGCCTAGGTCAGGACGCTCACGAAAGGGCGACAACATATCGCTCGCCAACCACGCTAGGATATTTTCGCCACGTGACGCAAGATAAGCTGTTTGCAGCTTCATTACTATCGCAATCATCACTCCTAACAAGGTACATCGAAAGATCCCGCACAACACTCTTTGGCTGACTTGCTTCAGCGTTTGTTGATCATCCCTCCTTGGCAATGTGCGGACGGATTTACCGATTGTCCAACAATCCTGGACGACCGTATAAAGCAAGATTAAGCCAGCGAAGAAAAGATAAAAACAGATGCTCATGTATAGGTAAGCGAGGCCCGTGAACGCGAGCGCTACAGGCACCGATATTACCTCTGGCCGCACAATCGCTAGCGAGCCCCAATCCGTCGCATAGCTGCCGCCACCTTTTATCAAAGGGATCAACAACACGCCCACCCATTGAAAAAGACCGGCGAACAGCACACAAATCAAAAAAACCGCCCAATATGAGTAAGAAGTTGACGTGACGTTGCGTGCCCAGTCCTCATCGCTTCTAATCCGGCCGCCCTCCGTCACAAGCTTCAAGCGCCCCTCATTTTTCCAGAAGCTCAGTAGTTCGGTGACTAAGGCGAAAAACAGTGGCAAAAACACCATAAACACAAATGTCCAATTTG
>JALHRC010000036.1 GCA_022841645.1 Minisyncoccota bacterium | reverse complement strand
TGCCGACGTTGGCGGCTTCCTTACTGGTGCTTGCCGCGTGGTGCTCATTGACCAGGACAACCTAGAACTACTTGATGATTCCCAACAGTTCCAGGTACTCGCAACCTTCTAGTTATGCGTATTCACAAGAAAACCAAGCGCACCGCAACCGTTGAGGTAGACGGTATCGCCTACTTCGTGAACCGGTATGGCCTCTGCTTTCCCATTATCAACGGTGAGCGTTATTGGCTTGGTGCGTCCTACGATACCGAGCGTAAGGTGATGGAACTCCTGAAGCGTTCCGGCGCCTTCATCGATGGCTACGATCGCCACGACGCTCTGTACAACTTCTCCCTCCTTACCGCTTAACCCTTTCACCATGCAAGAAGCCATTAACCAGGTTATCGAGTACGGTATAGAGATACTTGAAACCGTCGGCGAGCATGCCGACGTAGCAGACCTACACCATTACCTATACAACACCGATTACTTTATCATTGGCACGGCTGAGGCGCGGGATTTTGTCGAGAGTTACGGCGTTTTTGATGCCATCGGCAAGATTCATATCTGGGAGAAGGATAATATCGGTGAAGTTACTACTGATTTTGCCGACCCCGAGAAGGTCGCAAACATGCTTGCGTTTGTCATTGGTGGGGAAGTCCTTAGCGCTTGCCCATGCATTACTGAGAATTGGGAAAAGAAAGTAACACCTAAGCTACTCGACCAGCTAAGGCAAGAGCTAAAAGTACAACTCAAGAATAACTAGCTATAATCACATGAACTACTACCTTACCGAAACCTGGACGGTATCCCGAGGCCGTGAAACCTACGGATACAACATTTGCACCATTCGAGCCTACTCCTCAGTCTGGGAGAAAACCAAGGGCGTAGAGCTTGCCAATGCTTCTTGCAAGGGCGGCGGCTATGAGATGGCTGGGACAAGCCTAGCGGATTGCCTGGCAGCTTTGCCGGACGTGCAGCAGGCACTACAAAGGCTCATCACCAAAGAAACGGCCGAAACCTTTCAGGACGTGGACGGCACATACCGAAACCCAAATACCAAGTATTACGGCTCATTCTTGAAGGCGGACGGCACCGTTTCGCTCGATGGTGGTGTCGGTACTTCTACAGTGCTGGAGATTTTCCAGGCGGCAGGCGTGAACGTCACGCCAAACTACCAGAAAAAGCGCGGCGGCAAGCTCGACCGTATCGGCTGGTTCGTGCGCGAGTGCAACCCGCAAGAATCCTAACGGCACACCGTAACCACCGTATAAAATCCCCAATCATGCCCCACTACCTAGCAACCTTCACCCAGAAAGACGGCGAGCACGAGTACCTAGAGCGAATGGTATTCGAGGCGAAAACCCTCGAGGAAGCCCGAAGCCTGGCGCTCGCTGAGTGCTTTGAGTACGGCGACGAGGCGGAAGGCTTGTATCTTTCCTACCAGGACGGACAGACGTCCGTAGAGCTGGAGGGTATCCAGGAGATCACGGCGGCCGAGTACCAAACGATCCTAAAGCTACGGCTCACATGAACATACCCGAAGACTACGAGCCGATGGATTTTGTCCTAGCGGCCGAGCGTGCAAGCGGCCGCACAATCTGGCGAGCCGCCCACGACTACCTAGAGCGAGGCGTACCTATGCCAGAACGTATACAAGCAGAAGTGTACCGGCGCTATGAGAACGACCGAGCCGGTGCCCCGTATGAGCACGACGATCCGGACGACTTCCACGAGTGGCTAGCCGAGCAGCTAGACCGCGAGCTACCAAACAAGAGCGTTATCACATGACCACATACACCAGGGGCGAGCTAGAACGTCGAGCCGCACGGTATACCCCATTGGTTGCCGCCACCTTGCGAGAGCTTGGGTACTCCCAGGCAGCGCAGGCAATGAGCCGGCACCGCGGGGCAACCTACCGAATTCTCCAAGGCGTATACCGCCGAGAGACCGAGAAACAGGGCGCACCGCATGAGCGCACCGCCTCACTCCTAGCAACTGTAACGATCCTATGAAGCAACCTTACTCACACTTACCCCTATTTATGCGGCTTTCTTTGCAGCTTGGTGATATGTTCGGCGATACCTTTTATATTGCGAACACGCGCGGGGGTGATATAGCGCATACCCTGCACGTTCTGAGTATTGAGAACGGTTTACGCGTTGCTACCTACGAGGTAGATACCTGCCGCTTTACACTTGCAAGCGGTGCCAATGGGTTCGGGTTTGACTGCTTTACGAAAGAGCTAGAAGCCCCATATCTTGATATGAGAAAATCCCCAGAAACAACGCGCTTAAAGAGCTCTTAAATGGCCTCCAAAACGAAAAAACCTGAACCATTATACGAAGAGCCCCCTGCTCAGCCAGAAGCGCGGGACGTCGTAGTCATTACTCCCGATGAGCTAGAGCAGCCAAAACGCAAAGAAAAGAGCCCGCTTACTGCCAGGATGCGCAAAATGCAGGCGGAGATGATGAA
>JALHRC010000035.1 GCA_022841645.1 Minisyncoccota bacterium | reverse complement strand
TACTGTGTAGAAACTATTTCCGGCTACCGGACGGCCAACCGCCATAAGGTGGTGAGTTCCGCGTTGCGGGCAGCGTGGAGCGGGTCGCTGGTATCCGAGACACGTGGATGGTGCGGTTTGATATTCGAATGACTCAATACTTTCAATCCTGCTAAATCAATCATTTCGAGCAATTCCGCGCGTGTTCGCAATCCTAGCTGTTCGGCAAAATCAGACAAAATCAACCAGCCTTCACCGCCGGGGGCCAGATGGCATTTAAGCCCATGCAAAAATCCCCGCAGCATACGGCTGTCCGGGTCGAATATTGCGTGTTCCAGTGGCGAACTGGGACGTGCCGGGATCCACGGTGGGTTGCATACGATCAGTGCGGCTTGTCCTTCGGGAAAGAGGTCTGCCTGCACGATATCAACCTGGCCGGCGAAGCCCAGACGCGTCAAATTTTCGCGCGCGCAGTCCAATGCACGCAAATCCTGATCTGTAGCAATGACACGCTGGATGCCCCGGCGTGCCAGCACGGCAGCCAGCACACCGGTGCCGGTGCCGATATCGAATGCGAGCGATTGTGTCGCGACCAGTTTAGGTAACGGCGCTGCCGCGACCAATTCCACGTATTCGCTGCGGATTGGTGCGAAAACACCATAATGCGGATGAATGTGCGCATGCAATGCGGGAATCTCTATGCCTTTTTTACGCCATTCGTAGGCGCCAATCAGCCCCTGTAATTCGCGCAGCGAAGCGATGTAATCTTCTGTGCGTGGCCCATACGCCTCCAGACAAGCCGAACGCACATCGGGCGCGCGGCGTAATGGAATACTATGATCGGCATTGAAAGGAATCAGCAACTGACCCAAGGTGCGAGCGCGTTGTGATTGCACCTGGCGGTGCAAATGAAAGGTTTCAGCGGGAGATAGCGCCGCCTTTTGGTTTTTACGGTCCGTCCGTTTTTTGTCTATGCGCCGTGCCAGGGCTTGCAGCAATTGACGCGCATTCTGGAAATCACCCCGCCACAATAGCCCTGTGCCTTCACAGCCGAGACGGTAAGCCGTATCGGCCGTCATGCGATCATCGATGACTTGCACACGCTTGGGTGGCGGCAGGTTTTTTTCCGAACACCAGCGTGCTGATTTTTCTTCGTCCGCTTCATTCCAGCGAATGAGGGGGAAATCACGCATGGTGATAATTGTGACAGGATACCGGAGCTACGAGATAAGCTTGTAAATACATGGCGGCGTATGAGAAATTTATTGTTTATAGTTGAGATTTTAAGTTCAACCCATATTATACTCTTGATAAGATCTGGATTTATGGCAGTGCTCTGCATCCGCTTACCTTGATTGTCATGCGATAACCGCAATGACAGACCGTTAACCCTCCTGGAGTTTTATGTCTTTCTCTACTTTCGGCTTGTCCGATGAAATTATCCGTGCCGTCACTGAACGTGGTTACACGGTTCCTACCCCCATTCAAACACAAGCCATTCCAGCCGTATTGGCCGGTGGCGATTTATTGGCCGGTGCACAAACCGGCACCGGCAAAACCGCCGGTTTTACCTTGCCTATTTTGCATCGTCTTTCCGACAAAAGTGTTAAAGGACCATCCAGCGGGCGGCCACCGATACGCGCGCTGATTCTTGTTCCGACGCGTGAACTCGCAGCGCAGGTGGAAGAGAGCGTGCGTGATTATGGCAAGTACCTGAAACTCAGTTCAATGATTATGATCGGCGGTGTGAATATTAATCCGCAAATCACTCGCCTAAAGAGCCGCGTGGATATTTTGGTTGCGACGCCGGGGCGGTTACTCGATCATGTCCAACAAAAAACGCTGAGCCTGGTGCACATTGAGATTCTCGTGCTGGATGAGGCTGATCGCATGCTGGACATGGGGTTTATCCGCGATATTAAAAAAATTCTCGCATTACTGCCGAAGCAGCGGCAGAATTTATTATTCTCGGCCACTTTCTCGGATGAAATCCAGGCATTGGCGGACAATTTACTTAACAAGCCGGTAATGATTGAGGTGGCGCGCCGTAATGCGACTGCTGACAAGGTGACGCATGTGGTGCATCCGGTGGATCGTGAGCGCAAAAAAGAGCTGCTTGCGCATTTGATTAAGCAGCACCGCTGGTCACAGGTATTGGTGTTTACTCGCACCAAACATGGCGCCAATAAACTGGCTGAGTTTTTGTTGGCAAACGGTATTCCTGCACTGGCCATCCATGGCAATAAAAGTCAGTCGGCACGCACGCTGGCATTGGCAAAATTCAAGGCAGGTGATTTGCAAGTGCTGGTGGCAACCGATATTGCCGCACGCGGTATTGATATCAGTGAGCTGCCGCATGTTGTTAACTTTGAATTGCCCAATGTGGCTGAGGATTATGTTCACCGCATTGGCCGCACAGGTCGTGCCGGTTCAGAAGGGGATGCGGTATCGCTGGTTTGTGTCGATGAAAATAAGCTGCTGACAGCGATCGAGAAACTCATTAAGCGCGAAATACCCAGTCAGGTAATTGCCGGTTTTGAACCGGATCCGCGCATTAAAGCTGAACCGATAAAAAATGGCCGTGGCGGCGAACCCCGTGGTGCAACCCATTCACG
>JALHRC010000034.1 GCA_022841645.1 Minisyncoccota bacterium | reverse complement strand
GTCCTGCCTGTCGGGCCTCACGGCGCCCGACGCAATGGACTCAATGCGTCAGATCACCGTGGCCAGGGTGGAGCAGTTTGGGTGGCCATAAGTGGAGCACTTTGAGTGGCCGCCGGGGCTCTACGCGATAAGTGGGGAGCAAAGTAGTGAGTCCACACACGCTCATAACCTGGCGTTCTAACAGACATTGGGGCTCCAGTTGTATTTGCTTATCTCGCTATAACCACCGATGGCCACACTCCAATTTTGTCAACAAACGCGTGAAGGTTGCATAGTCATCGGAGCTGGTGCATATTGCGGATAGTGATCGGTATGTGTAGGTTAATCGTAGATGCAGGTCAGCTCTGCGACCAAACATCCAAAGGAGTGTTTATGAACTTTCTGCTTGTTGTCCCATTGCTTGCGGTGGCACTGCTAGGAATCACTGCCTGTCAGGAGAAACCAGAACCACAGACAACTCCGGCGCAGACATCACAAGCGCAGCCGCCTGGCACCGATAAAGAGGTTTCAGCCCGTGCAATGTCAGGCACCTCTGCACTAAAGGCTGAAGGGTTCACTCCACAGATAGCTGTTGGGTTCCAGCTCAAGCCCAGTGAACTCGAAGTTTCAACATCGCTTCCGTTTCGGCAGCAGGTGGAACTGCATGCAGCGGTACTCGATAAGTTGCGACAGGGACTTGAAGACGCGCAAGCTAGAAAGAAGCTTGCTGCTGAGAAGAAGTCAGAGCCCGGGATGTTCGACCAATATCTTGCGGCCGAGGAGGATGAGCGGAATGTGCTTAAGTACCTGGCGCCTTATGCAATCGCTCAAGGTAAAGCACAAGCAAGAAAAGACGACGGATTCAAGCTCACCAAGGTCGGAGGCGAAGGCGAATGGAAGGGTGAAGCCTGCAATGCACAGGGGCAATGCAGTGAAGTAGATCCGATGGTAGCTCTTCTCATGATGGTGATCGACGCGGTTCTTGGTGAGTTCCAGAAAGACAATCCTTTTGGACCAAACAACGAGCTAACCAAGGCATTTGTCGCCCTTGTCCAGTTTATTGACAGGCCGCTCGGTGGTCCTAATAGCGATCTCGTCAAGATTCGAGAAGCGCTTCTTTTCCACGACAAGAACGGCGAGATAGCCAAGATGATTCGCGACCCAATAAAAAGGCCAATTGAGATTGTGCAGGATATTCGGGATAAGATCATACCGAAGGATGACAATGGTGAAATCGCCAAGGCAATACGCGACCCGATTAAGTGCACGATTGGGCATCTTTGGGGCGGATGCTAACTGAGCACGGTTCAGAGCGCACCTCTGCACACGTAAAGCGTCCACCGAAAGTTTCCAAGCTCTCGGATACACAGGGAGCATCGTCGCGCTGCATTCGAGCAGCAAGCTGCCAGAACACGCGGTACCGCTAGATAAATTTAAAAGGTGACGCTCGAATTCCAGACATCAAGGGTGTATCGCACAACCGTCGATGGGTTGGCTCTGTGAGGTCGGGTTCCTCGAGGCGCGTCTCGTCGAGTCTCTGCTGGCCCAAAAAGCGCGAAGTATCCAAGGGCCTCACGTGCCACGTCAGCCGTCATGTTGGCAGGTGAGTACAACGCGGCTAGTGAAGTCGGCAACACCGCCCTGTATATAGCTGCGGTGCGGGCGGTTGGTATCGAGATGCGGAGCCTCTGAGGGTAGGGGTTACGTCCTGGACCTACAACCCAGCGGCGAATTTGCCGCACTCTATCGACTGTGAGCCCAAGTTCGGCAGCAATGTTTTGGCTGCTAACGCCATCGCGAAGCTGAATGCGAATGTAGTCGTCGCGTACTTCTTCAAAGTACACATTCAGTGTGGGAACGCGTAACGCTTGTCCGCCAAAGTGTTTGACAAGCTTTCCCGCAGACGCTAACCCGATGCTTCTCGCGATCCTCTTGGCCTTCTCCGACCCCATGGTCTTGGGGATGTACGTATTACGAGTGCGGGATCCGTAGACCGTCGAAAAATTCACGGCGGCCTCTGTGCCGATACATTCTTCAAGAGCGCGGCAGAGTGCATTGCGACCAATCATCACTGCTCCAGGTCAATGCAGTGGTGCTGCCGGGGGCATCGAAGCAGCCTTCAGAACGCGAACCCCCTGGCCCTGAGCCTTGAGCCATGCAAACGCTTGCCAGGCGGGCTGCAGAAGGTCGGCGCGCTCAACAATCGCAAGATGCTGTGCAGCAACCGTACGGCTCGCTTCGCTGCCGAGCTCTCCCCCAAGTGTGAGTGCATAGAGGTGCGCCGCAAAAGATTCATGCACAGGGAGGACCAACTCAGGCTGAAACTGGGTAACGATCTCAGGGCGGTGCTCGTCGTCGAGCGCGAGCATTGCGGCAACGAAGGGTTTGCAGATTTCAGGCAGATCAGAAAAGGTCATGAGGTACTCCACTGGTTGAGACACGGAACGAATCGCGCACGCGAAGCCCGGTGCGCATGCGGACGCCACCCGTGCCTTTGACAGCCGGAAAGCGAGCATCTAGGGATGGTGTTCAAAACTCCGTGCCGTCCCCAATGGCGTGAAGGCTGGTGAAGCAGAACAATCAGGTCATGAAGAAACAAGCCGAACTGGGACTGAATCTGAGCACGAGGCGCA
>JALHRC010000033.1:2092-2793 GCA_022841645.1 Minisyncoccota bacterium | reverse complement strand
ACCGCCAGCCGCCCTCCTGGCTTCAATACCCGAAAGGCTTCAGCCAGTACCCGATCCTTGTCGGGGGACAAGTTGATCACACAGTTGGAAATGATGAGATCCACGGAGTGGTCGGGTAGGGGGATATGCTCGATGTCGCCCTTTAAAAATTCAACGTTCGTGACTCCGACCTTGGCCTGATTGGCCCGCGCAAGATCTAACATTTCGTCGGTCATGTCTAGGCCATACACCTTACCGGTCGACCCGACCCGCCGTGCGGAGAGCAGCACATCGATGCCACCGCCGGATCCCAAATCCAAGACGGTGTCCCCAGGCGCGATCTGTGCCAACGCCGTCGGATTCCCGCACCCCAACGACGCCGCCACGGCATCCTGAGGCAGTGTGGCCGCCTCGTGGTCGCTGTAAAGATTGCCGGTGATTGGATCAAGTTGCCCCGCTTGCAAGACAGTCCCCGTCCCACAGCAGGAACGCCGCTCTTGTTTCTGCGCCTGCAGAGCCGCCTGACCGTATCTGGTCTTGATTTCGTCTTTGAGCGTCTGTGCGTCATTCATGATTAACATCCAATCAAGACAGGTTGATTTATAAGGGCTAAAAAATCAGCAGCAACGTTTAGAAGAAACTGCCGACCTTGCTGCTTTCTTGAGAGAACCCACCAACTCTTCCAGCTCTTCCATCGCCTGAGGACTGAGCGAGTAATACAT
>JALHRC010000033.1:0-2082 GCA_022841645.1 Minisyncoccota bacterium | reverse complement strand
CCCCTCCCGGCGATCCTCGACCAGCCCCGCATCCTTTCATCGAATCCATTAGTTCACAGACACACTGTTCTCCGTCTTTCAAACGGTCCAGCAACTCCAAGCGCGTCTCATCCGACAGGGCGTGAAATAACGCAACCGCTTTCTTGGTCGAGAGAGCATTGGCAACCATGAGTAAACTGTATAACAATAAATTTTGATGAGTCAAGGGCCAGCGGGGAGGTGAGCTACATGAATCGTGCGACCTGCGTTTACAAAGTTCAGAGTGACCTACCTCAGACAACCTAACCCCACAAGAAACCACAACTCACGACTCCCCCGACATGGGGCGTGATGGGGGCGATTTGCCCTGTCCTGGTGGCGGCGTGGTAGCAGATTATGGTGCCGAGATCGAGAGAGTTGAAGCATCTACAGGATCAGAGACCATAGGCCCCGATCTAGTCGAATCGTTTTCTGCTCAATCACTTACAGAGGATCAGGAGGTAGGGGATGAACCGATCAAAACTGATCGGACAGGATAGTTCTGCCACTGTTTAGCCACGCTGCAATTAAGGGAGACGCACGCCGATCCGCCTTAGGGATCGACGGAGAAATTTGTAAAAAATTGGAAGGAGTATTGAAACTCCGATAAAGGATAAGACTCCATTACGAGCGTTAGCTATTTCTTCATACCGCCTGATTTCATCTCCTATTAGGAAAGTTCCAGGTGGCCATAAATGATTTATGAAGTTGTCAGAGAACATGAGCAAAGCTGTGAAGGTAGCCCATCCGACAATAAACAGCGTGTAAGTAAGGTACTTATCGTGGACAAGGAAGCGGCCAAATGTGTGTGGCTGAGTGCCGGGATTCTTTTTAATCCAATTCTTGTAATAGTGCCAATAAAGCAGGAGCCCGGTACACCAAACGACAATACAAGTCATTAGAACTGAAACAAGTCCTTTCCACGCCCAAACCGGTAGTACGTAGCTGGTGAGCATGCTTTCTATATGCTTTGTAATGTCTCCCTGAGTGAGATAGACCCAGTCCCGGCTATTACCTGATACGGAATATGAAACTCCCTCATCAAAAAACCTCGATGAAAACTCAAGCTCAATTGTTGGACCACCGTAATGCATCAAGCATTGATTGGAGTCCAATTTCATCGAGATATAGACAATGGTCAGAGGAATCCTGTTCGTTTCGCTCAGAATTGGTTCGAGATCCTCTGTTTCATAAGAGGTATTGTCTGAAAATCTTGCTTGATATGACAATTTTGTATTCGGGCATGTTTCCGATCCTCTCTTTTCAATAATTTCCCTAAGTTTCCTTATGCTCTTCTCATCGGCAAGAAACGGCTGCTTGATCCGGTTCGACATCGAAATTTGTAACTTGGACGGCTTAGGCTGTTCGGCCAGAATTTCAAGATGGCCCAATCCCAGTATCAGTATTGGGAATAGCAGTCGTATGAATATGGCTGAAATCATTTGAGGAGTAGAAGCATATACCAGAGTTCTCACACAAGGAAGACTCCGATTTCAGAAGGGGGAATTGCATACTCACAAACTCTCGCACACACCGATACCCTGCGGTTTCATAGACCGCAGGGTAAGAGGTTCAAAAACCCCCTGTTCGGATCCATGTTTCTAGACATGGATTCTTAGCAGCCCCGAGGGAAATGGGAGCGCCTTGCCTGCTCCACCGCACGATATGACACAGCATTTGTGAGGGATTTCCCCCTGTGATACTCTAACCACACGATTTCGCTGACCACAGTCACAACGTCGAAGGGAACTCTCATGAAGATGCTTCACATTATCTGTGGGAAGAGGTTTGAAGACGAGATCGTTGCGCTATTTAAAAAACTTGGGATCAAGGGATACACGGTAATCTCAGGCGTGGGAGGCAGTGGCGTGACCGGGACCGTCCCCGGTGCCAACCACTCAGCCGATCCCGACGCTCATACCAATACACTCTTCATGGTCGCACTCGGATATGAGGCCACCTTTCTGCCACAGATTGTGGCCGCGCTCAAAGAGCTTCGTGCCAAGCATATTCAAGGACATGATGACCGTGAAATCCCGCTGAAAGTCTTTCTACAACCCTGCG
>JALHRC010000032.1 GCA_022841645.1 Minisyncoccota bacterium | reverse complement strand
AAGACAGCCCAGATGCGAGCGTGTTTTCATCAGCGTAGAGAGCATCCACTGGTACAGTGCCCGCGCTTCGATGTCACTAGCAGCGCCTTCGCGGGTCTGTATATCCTCCATGATGATGAGGTCGGGCCTATTATGCTTGAGGTTAAGACCTCGCAGGGAACTGCCGGCACCGAGGGCTGCGATAGTAATGCTTCTATTACGATACCCGAATTTCTTGAGAGCTTGCGAATCTTTCTCTAAGCCAAGGCGCCAATTACCAAAAAGCGTCTTGATATTCTCCTCATCTAGCATGTCTGCGATGTCAGCAAGGATGTTCTCTGCCAATGTCGCTGTTGAGGCAACTATCAAGATCAACTTCTTGTTCGTAAAGAGTACGCAGTAGACTACAAATATCTTTATGAACGTAGTTTTAGCGAATCCTCGCGGGATGCCAATGGCAATCTTGCTGAAATCCCGCACCATATTTACCTTCTCCAGCAGCAAGTGCCAGATAGCAAGGTAAAACGCGGGAAAGAGCATGGTAATTACTGAAGGCAGTATCAGGCCCGAGAAGAAATTAAGATCTTTCTTCGCAATCTCAGTTACTTCCCGGGCATCGAAGGCACTTTCCTGCTCGATGCTCTCCGGATTACCAACATCCTGCGAAAATCCCGGGTAACTACCAGGCAACGGCGGCGCAGAACTAGCTGCGCTCGCGCCGGCACCCAGTTTACCGAGGATATCGTTGATATTAGGCATCGAGTTGATACTGCTTACGCCACTCGTTAAATTCCATACTTTGTTTCGAGCTCTCCTTCAAGCACTCTGCCAGCAATTCTTGCTCGCGCTGCCTCCTTAAGAGCTGCAACTGCCTCAGTTTCTCCTCCTCCAGTTCCAGCGGCGTCTGTGAGCAGCTTATCGATGTCTTCACCTTGTACCTCCTTCATTAGTACATTAGATGGCATAGTTGCGAGTTCTTGAGAATCGACCCCGATGACAATGCCGCTAGCATCAACTTGAAAGCGGGCAGTGACTATATTCGGCATCGATAGTTTAACAATAGTCTTGAATTGCTGCCCGCTCGTAGGATCGGAACTCCCGCGACGCTGAGCCTTATTAAGAAGCATGAGGGCCCGAAATACTTCTCCGGGCTTTACGAAGAAATCCTTGATATCATCGAGCTTCTCAAGGAAGTAATCTTCGAGTTGATCATAGCGCTGATCCCGCAGTGTAGCACTCTGCAAGTTCTGAAAGCGCAACTCCGCTACTTTCTGCGCAAAATCATCCTCTGATAGCAGCTGAGAAACGCGGGAGATGTCAATACCGAGTGCAAGCGCTACCACGGTAGGAGATTGTCCATTACCTAACAACTGCAATGCTCGATCCCGGGTACTATTACCACTCATCGCGGGCGCTCCCTTCGCTGTTACGACTGACTTTACTACTAACTTAGAACGCGGGCCACCGGCCTTTTTCGAAAACGCGCTTACGTGGCCCGCCACCTGCGTATCATACGCTGCCCGCGATGAAAGAGATAAGGAGGGATCTTGATACGTGCAGGCTGCTAACACTAGCGCTAACAGAGTGAAAAATTTTTTAGGAAAATTGGCGAGGGAGTTAAGGAGTATGTTTGGACGACGACTTAAAAAGCCCGGTACCCCCGGCTGTGTTGCTCTGTCCTGCTCTTACCTTCGAGCGCAGCGAGCTGTGCTTGCTCTTAGTTGTTGGTGTTGCGCGCAGTGATCGCCGGCCTATAGTACAGATAGCACTATCATCTGTGCTATAGGCTGGGGATCACCGCAGTTGCGCGCTCGTCGTGCGAAGCACTGTTGATGCTGGGTGTTGATGTTGGGGTTGGGGTTGATGTTGCTTTTAGCAAGCGGAGCGCGCAGCTATGCGATTGACACTGTGTATTCATAGCACTGATGTACAATGCGCATCCATAGGATACTGGAGGCACTGCCCTTGCTTGTGGTGTTGATTCTGCCTGGGACCTTGCTTGTGCCTTGGCAGGAGTAAGCGCAGCGCATGCCCTTGTTGTTACTGTCACTGACGCCTGGGCTACAAGCTGTGCTCTTGCTAGCTCTTACCTAGCTGTTACAGGATTGCGCTAGCAATCACTATCCGAGTGTAACGAGGGCGAGCCGTAAGGCGAGGCTAGCGCTAGCGGCAGTCCTAGTTGTTGCACTTACTATGAGCGAAGCGATCTGGATAAAGGTGTTAACGCGAGCGAAGCGAGCGCCGCAGCGCACCATAATGGTGCACCGCAGCAGGTTATTAGCAGGCTTGATAGCGCAACTGGCAGCAAGCGTGCGTGTAGGTCTTGCTAGTGTCGAGCCACACGATGCGCAGCAGCACCACGAGGCGGATTTGCGGGCCGATGATACGCTGCGCCATGTAAGCTCCGCACTTACGAGCTATTGCCAGCGCGTAGTAAGCGGCGTTCGTTGTCTGTCCGGTGTTCATGTAGAACCAGAAATTACCTTTAAGAGCCGCGATGCTTTGCGGGCGGATGTACTCGTGGTAGTTTTGTGACAATGACATGGTGTTAACTCCTGGGATTAGTGGGATATTTAGTAGGGAGAGGGGTATTAGCCCTACTCCCCAGGGCACATTGCTAGATCAGTTCCTCCAGGTCGAGCGCTTCAGGTGCTAGGATTAGTTCCAGCTTCTTAGCGATGTCGTCTCGCATAGAGGACGCAGGCGCTAGTTTCTTCAGAAGGTCGATTAGCTTCTGCGCGTCGGTCTTGTTTATCTTCGGAGCTACGGATGCTAGCTTCTGGTATGCTTCGCTGTAATTGTCGCAGGTCGCAGCGATCTTAGCTTCGTCGGTGATGCCCTTGGCGACGAGCGCTTCAGTGATGCCAGGGAGCATATCGCTGTCGAACCAAGCTGCGATACCTTCCTTGTTCATGCGGCGCTTGCTGTTCTCAGCGTTGGCATATGCGATGATAGCATCAAGGGTGATCTTGTCACCGTGGATGTCTTGCGCGCCCCCGCTGTCAATGAGCGTCTTGATGATGCTATCTTGCCAGTCGTTGATTGCACCTTGCAGCGCCTTG
>JALHRC010000031.1 GCA_022841645.1 Minisyncoccota bacterium | reverse complement strand
GAAGATTTGGATGAAATCCACGCCTTCCTTAACGACCGACCAAGGGAGTGTCTTGGGTTTAGAAGTCCACGGGAGTATTATTATGAGCACACTGTCCTAGTTCGGGGGTGACGGGAGGTTGTTGGTAGCTTGTTAAGCATTGCATATTTAGTATATAAAGTCAATAGCTCGGAGTTTGGAGGTTCTTCTGCTCGATCTCAATGTCGGCAAAGTGTCCGCTTTGAGTGACCACTACCCCACCCTGCTTAAAGAGCTCGAGGATGGCGAGGAAGCCTACAATCAAGGTCTTGCGCTCCACTTCGCCAGCGGTTAGTTCCGAAAAACGGGTTTTAATTTTTTCGGTGATGAGGCGTTCCATGCGCCCGATCATTTCTTCGAGGGTGATAGTGGGTCGCACGCGCGCTTCTGGCTTTACTTCCACGCGTGGCAGGTTCGTAAGGACCTCCTGCATTGACGACATGAGTGTTGGTAGCGTGCATTCGCCACTCGGGTGAAAGAGCGGCTCACGTGGTGGCGTAAATTCTGCTTCATACATCGTTGCCTTACCAAAAACAGCTAGCAAGTCTTTGGCAATGTCGCGGAAAAATTGATAACGCTTGAGGCGCTCCTCGAGGTCTTCAATGACGTGCTCTTCCTCGGTGGTAAGTTCGATAACCGGAAGGAGTGAACGTGACTTGATGAGAAGGAGGGTGGCGGCCAGCGTGATGAAAAGCGCGGTGTGTGGCAGCGAACGCTCTTGCATAGCGGCTACCTGGGCGAGGTACTCGTCGGTCACCGCCGCGAGACTAATGTCATTAATAAGCAGTTTGCGCCGTTCGACCAGTTCAATGAGGAGCTCGAGGGGCCCTTCAAAGACTTCGGTTTTAATAGAGAAATCAAGCTGAGGGCGCTGCGGGGGCATGGTAGAAGGATAATAGCACGCCACTCCCCTACCCTAGGCAGCCGGCGGGGTGTAGAAATATCCCTCAGCAATCATTCGCTCGTGCAATACGTTTGTAAAACGCCTGGTGCTTGTAAAATGCTTTACGTATTCATCTTTGATTGATCGTGAATGCTCGATCGTCGTGTGGTTCTTGTGGAGGATTGCTCTGCCGGCTTCGTTGTAGAGGTGAACCAGCGGTTCAAATTTGTCGATTGCTCGTACAAAGAGCGCCTCGAGGGTTTTTCGTTCCTCATATTCATCAATCGCCTGTTTCATCATTTCTTGTAGCGGGCTGGGAGATTTTTCCCGCACGACGTGCATAGCGTCAGCTTCAGCGGCACGCTGCGCGGCTGTTTTGACGTAGCCAAGAATGTCCCCTGTTTCAATCTCGTCGATGTCGTGGAGCGTGATCATGGTAAAAATCTTGGCGCGGTCCCACTTCCCTTCTGTATCCTCGTAGGTGAGGAAATAAAGCGCCAGAATGTGCATCCCGTAGATGTGCTCGGCGACTGATTCGGTCGTATCTTCTTCATGGCGTTTTTCCGCGTAGCGGATTTCACGCTTGAGGCCGTAGAGGTATTGCAGCTTGCGCACCTCAGCCACCACGTCATCATCAGAAAGTTGGTCGATGGTCATGTGGGGTTTAGTAATTTTCCACAAACGACACGAGGAGCCGTACTGGCTCACCTGTGGCGCCTTTCGCTAGTTTGTCACTGCTGACTGACTCCATACGGGGAGCGATATCAAGGTGGGCCCACGGGACACCCTTGGGGGCGAAATGGGCAAGGAAGATGCCGCCTTCAATGCAGCCGCCCCATTTGGCAAAGCTTTGAGCAGCGTTCGCAATGTCAGCCCGGTTACTTCTGACGTATTGCTTGTATTCGTCCCATAGTGGTAGTGGCCAGGTGTAGTCTCCGGTGCGTTCACCCAGTGTGGTAAGTAGGGTCTGGAGGGATTCGTTTTTGGTCATAATGACGCTTGCATACTCACCAAGAGCTACTAGTGAGGCACCAGTCAATGTTGCGGTGTCAATAATGGCTCGGGGGTTGTATCGTTCACTATACGTAAGGGCGTCAGCCAGTACCATCCGCCCTTCAGCATCAGTGTGAAGCACTTCGATAGTAGTGCCATTCATGGCAGTGACGATATCGCCAGCGCGCATAGAGTCGTCACTGATGGCATTTTCCGCGGCGGGGACGAGCGCGATCACGTTTTTCTTGAGACCAAGAACGGCGACCGCGCCCAAGGCAGCAAGGACGGCTGCGCCACCAGCCATGTCCATGTGCATATCGTGCATGGCGCCCACAGGCTTGACGTTGAGTCCGCCGCTATCGAAGGTAATGCCTTTGCCAATCAGGACAATGGGTTGATTTTCTTTAGAAGCTTTTTTAGCAGCTGGTTTTCCTGCTCCCCAATACTCAGCAATAATAAGTTTGGTCTCGCTTTTTGTGCCTTGCCCGACGGCAAGCAGTGCTCCCATCTTGAGGGCTTTAAGCTCCTTCTCGCCCAGCACTTTCACTGAGACATTCTTGAGCTTTAGAAGTTTCTTAGCTTCGTTCCCCAGGTCGGTCGGTGAGAGATCATTGCCGGGAGTGTTAGCGAGGTCACGCGCCGCATTCATGTATTGTGCGACGATCTTTCCACGCTGCGTGCCGGCTAATTCTTCTTTGGTGTCCACTCCACAGAGGAGTAGTTCTTTCAGGTTTTTTTTATTCTCTTCCTGGTCCTTCTTTTTGGTCTTGTAGCGAGTGTATTCGTAGGAAGCGAGGAGGGCGTTTTCAGCGATGGTGGAAGCGTACCAGGTGGCCGATTCGCCGGCGAGCTTTGGAAACTGCGCTTGGGGCAACTCAATAGCCAGTTTTTCAATCTGGTGGTTTCTAGCAATCTGGACGATGTTTCGGATCAGGGTGCGGAAGGTACGGGCAGTCACTTCAGCATACTTCCCTACCCCGAGGCGGTACTCCAGGCCTCCGGTCGGGGTCTCGACAAAGCGGTGGGTCGATGATGGCTCTTCGGTCAAAACAAGCTGGCAATAGCCCGCCCCTGCTTCCTGTAGACCGTGCTTCTTTGGGGTGATGGTAAGCATATGGTGGGCAGTATAGCAGATGCACCATACATTCTCTTAGATTCTAACCTGAATCGCAACACTTGAGCCAAAGCAAAACCGCCCGTAGTCTAGTTGTGTTAGCAAATAAGACCAAGGGCGGTATGCATCGGCATTTTAACCGTGAAGACAGAAT
>JALHRC010000030.1 GCA_022841645.1 Minisyncoccota bacterium | reverse complement strand
CAGAAACAACTAGACGTTGTGGTTCACCTCATGAACCACACGGAGCGGAAGAGTTTGGGGTGGAAGACCCCGTGCTCGGTGTATGGAAGAGGGTGTTGCAGTTCAGGTTAGAATTCAGCGAAACATCTTGCGCCAAAGGTATTTATAAGGTAAAGTGCTGCCACTTCAATTAATTCATATGCCAATTACCAAAGGAGCCAAAAAAGCCGTTCGTCAGTCTGAGCGCAAGCGTATCTTTAACATCCGCCGCAAGAATGTACTCGCGGACTCAGTAAAGGATGTTGAGAAGGCAATCGTCGCTAGTGACGCCAGCAAAGCCAAGACCCTTCTTCCGAAGGCGTACCAGGCAATCGATAAAGCACAGAAGCGGGGTGTTATTGCGGCCAACACCGCTGCACGAAAGAAGTCACGCCTCACTGCACGCGTGAAAGGGGTGAAGTAAATTGAAAACTGAGAACAAACAAAGCGCCGGCCCCCCCTAGCGGGGCCGGCGCTTTGCTTTTCGTATATACTATCTCTAATTATTCACGTTAGTTCTATCAGCTTATGGCCACCGTCAGCATTTATCTCAACTTTGTTCGCAGTACCGAGGAAGCCTTCATGTTTTATAAAAGTGTTTTTGGTACGGAATTTATTGGCAACATTGCTCGTATGGGCGACGCTCCGCCGCAAGAAGGCCAACCGCCACTTGCAGAAGAAGATAAGCAGCTCGTTATGCACGTCTCGCTCCCTCTCCTTGGTGGAGTGGAGCTTATGGGTACCGACGCGCCGGAGTCGATGGGGTTTAAGTTAAACCAAGGAAACAACGTCTACATCAATCTACAGCCCGACACGCGGGCTGAGACAGAGCGTATTTTCTCAGCTCTTATGGAAGACGGTACGACCGAAATGCCACTTCAGGATATGTTCTGGGGCGACTACTTTGGCGCCGGTCGGGACCGTTTCGGGACACAGTGGATGGTCAATTGTAGTGAGAAGGTGTAACTATTATCGGGGGTGAGGTAATGCGCCCGTTGCTTAGGAGTATTGTGGTTTGATAGCTACACCCTGGTAGGGGAAGGCAAGCGGTCGTTCCGTTTTTGCTGCTGCGGGTAGTTCTTTTACAGTAAAGCCAGCTTTGGTAATTGCCGCGCCCATATTTCTATCGAGGTGGCAGTTTCCGGTAAAATGGCGGCCAATCGGTGTGAGTAGCTTCTGCACTGTTGCCAGTAGTTTCTTGGGCGATTGTCCGTGTTCCACGTATAAGAACTTTCCGCCTGGCTTTAGAACGCGATAAATTTCTTTAAGAGCCACAGCGAGGTCGGGGACACTACAGAGCGTCCAGGTGGAGAGTACGGTATCTATGCTGTTATCGGGAAGGGGAATCGCCTCGATACTGTGCGGTAGCCAGGTGATAGGGAAGCCTACCGACGATGTGCGTTCCGCGGCGTAGTCGTAGAGCGCGCGCGATGGTTCGAGCGCGTAAAGCCGCTCCATGTTTCTGTAAAAGGGAAGGTTGTACCCCGAGCCAAAACCCACTTCGAGTACCACACCCTCGGCGAGCCCCACTATATTCGCTCGGGCTATCTGTAAGTCCTTTGATCCCATACTACGATTGATGAGTCGAGGCAGAAGGTGGGTGGAGTACCAATTCATATATCTAGTACGCTGGTGCCGTCCTTTAGGTAGTGAACAAATTTTCGAAACTCATGCTCGGAATAAAAAGAGTGGGTCTTGGCGGTAGTCCAGGCGAGGGCTTTTTTGCTGTAATAGTCCCGGTTGATTTTTTGAATTCGATCCATGGTACGAGGTGTGGCACTCGTATTATAGTCACTGTAGTTGTTTAGTCTACGCTGTGTTTTGGTCACTTCCAGCCGCACAACAATCGTGCAGGGGTTGCCATTGTCCTTGCGGAGGATGTGAGATTCGGTCACTCTCATGGATATTTTATATCGCCCTGCTCATAAAATATCTCATTCGCTCGACCCCCACTCGGGCGTTCCGCTCCGCGGGCTTTGCGCGCCCTCGGTTCGAATCTCACTCCCTCGCGCTCGCACAAACAAAAACAATCCTATGCGGATTGTTTTTGGTGCTCGCGGAGAGTTTATGACCGTTGCGCGAACTTTCTTTGACCAATCGCGAAGCGATTGACCTACAACGCGCCGAGCGCGTGGTGGTTTTGTACTTTTCCGTACGCATTCGGGTTCCTTCCAATTCCGCGCGCCTCGCTGCTCGCTAACCGCTCGCACCCAAAACAAAGAAATGTCCTTCCAATTTTTTATCGGCTCCTCCCCGCACCCCTCCACCGAAAAAGCGGAAAAGGATATTTCTTTGTTTTGGGGTCGGCGCTTCGTCCTTCAAAAAGCTCCGTTTCAGTATCCATTATATTTGAGATACTTTCACTTCGCTTTTCTCCGTCCTCGCGTCGAGCGAGGCGCGCTTCCCGCATACAGAGCGTGTGGTATATCGAGGGTTCGCTCACGAAACGCAAGCACCTCGCATAGGCACGCTCGCATTCGCTCGCGTCGCCTGCTCGGTGCTTGCGTTTCGTGCTCTTAGTGGTGCCTTTTACACTACTTAGCTCAAAAGATGATCCCTGATGTCACAACAGATATTTGCTTGCTTCTGTGGTGATACGTCATCTTCAAACAGCGATAGTAACAATTTATAGAAAGTTGGGTCTTTTTCTAAAATTTCTTCAGTCGCGATATAGATTGGCTGTGAGTGTTTATGTTGCTTGAGCCAATACCAGTAATTGTATACTCGGTCGTAAAAATCTGAAAAATATTTATGGAAAAGGAGTGGATTGTCTATACTATCTACCATTCCTTGAATACGTCCCTCTATCCAAAGTTCATGAGCGTTGATTTTTTCTTGCAACCAATATACTCCCTGTTCGTAGTATGCGTCTGCCTCTTTTAGTAATGATGAGCCAATACCATCTTTTTCAAACAGCACTACAGCACCCTGCAGTTTTGCACCAAATGTTCCGAATATATCTTCAACAGGTAACACTTGTACTGAATACTCGATATTTTGCCCTTCAAAAAGCTCCCTCCCATTTTTGACTTCTGTCTGTTGAGTAAAAAGTAAGATAATATCCCAATCACTGTGTTCACGCTCTTTATTTCGAGCGCGTGAACCGTGCAAAATGATTGAGTCAGGCTCGTATGTTTCGATTACGTGGTTAACAATTTTTTCAATCATAAATCTAGACTTAGATTCTAACCTGAATCGCAACACTTGAGCCAAAGCAAAACCGCCCGTAGTCTAGTTGTGTTAGCAAATAAGACCAAGGGCGGTATGCATCGGCATTTTAACCGTGAAGACAGAAT
>JALHRC010000029.1 GCA_022841645.1 Minisyncoccota bacterium | reverse complement strand
CGAAGACAGGAGAAGATGTGCCGATGCTGACCGAGCCCCCTGTGTAGTTGATCGTCGAAGAAGCAGCTCCCATCGTGAACCACGGACCGGTTGGAGCATTCGATCGCATCGTCCAGTTCTTGTTGAGGTTGGCGTTGGAGGTGATGGGGGCGCGGTGAATGGTGTTGAGGGCACCGGAGATATCATGATATCCGCCGAATAAATAAAGATGATCACCGATTACAGCAGCCTGAGAGTAGGATCGTTCACCCGGCAATGAAGATGTCGTTTTTATCCAGTTCAGCGGGTTCGAAATAGGTGCGCGATATATATCTGTACTTGTGATAAATAATCCCCCCCCACCAAATAGATAGACGTAGTCTCCTACTATAGCCAAACTGCCGGCTCCGACACCATCGACAGATGGAAGTCTTGACCCCGTATCGACCCAGCTCGTAGGATCAGAAACAGGGGCGCGGTAGATGACATTTGAGTATGCCGATCCAACGAAACCGCCGAAGAGATACACATAATCGCCAATTATGGCTACGTGCGATTCATACATTGCTGCAGGTAACGTAGCGCCAGTAGCCACCCAGCTGGTCGGATTAGATACCGGAGCGCGGTATATCGCGTTTGTCAGAGTACCGCTATTGTTTCCTCCGAAGATATACACGTAATCTCCAATTACCGCAGAAGAGCCCCCGGCGGCACTCGCAGGTATAGAAGCGCCGGTACTTGCCCAGGATGTTGGGTTCGATACCGGGGCTCGGTAAATGGCAGTTACGTATCCAGCGTTTGCACCTCCGAATGTGTAGATATAATCACCAATCACCTGCAGTGAGGTGTACACAAGGTTGACTGGTAACGTCGCTCCCGTGTTGACCCACGATGTTGGATTAGATAGCGGAGCGCGATATATGACATTGACGGGGTTAGTTCCATTGTTTCCTCCAAATATATATACATAGTCTCCAATTACTGCAGACGCGTGTGAATACACTCCTCCGGGCAGAGTCCCCGCCGCCGTCGTCCACCCATCCTCATCCAACTCATACCTCACCGAAGAGAGCGACGAAAGCGGCGTCCAATTCGACGAGATCTGTGTGGTGGATGCATACGCATTCCTGAACTCGATCATGCCACCGTTCTCACGAAGCCCGTACCCATTAGCCCCAGGCTGGAAGAGCGTACCGAAGGAGAGGTAGCGAGATGATCCTTCGAGATATGCGTTACCAAAAACTGTTAGTGATGAAGTGGCAGAGAGGGTACTGGTGCCGATACCAACATTGCCATTGTTGAGAATAGAAAACGCAGGAATGGAAGTCGTTGCAAACGTCGTTGGCGACGTCGTTGCAAAGTAGAGGTTTCCTCCCACCGAGCGAAGCGTCCATGCAGGGTTGGTGCTGGTGGTATCAGAGAGTGCGAGCTGAGGCCCGGTGCTTGATGCAATAGTGAGTTGCCAGCGAGGAGTGGTGGTGCCAAGACCCAAGTTCCCCGTCGCTCCATTGAAGAAGAATGTGCTTTGGCCGGAGTTGCCAAACCGCACGGTGCTCGATGCATTCAATCCCCCGAAGAGCGAGAGTGTCGTCGATGTCGCATTCGTGTTCACTCCGAAATTTGTTGTTGGGGTGAAGGGGAATGCAGAACCACCACCCGTAGAAAGACATGCACCGTTCACCGCATAGCATCCGCTGGTGATATTGAACCCGACGTTGGAGGTGGAGGTTGCTTGTCCAAGAATCGAAAGACCAGAGAGTGTTGTGGTACCAAAGCCTGTACCTGAAACAGTGAGATACTTTGTTGCGTTTGATGAAGACGCGACTTCAAACACTGGATTTGTCTGTGCACTATCAGCCTGCACACCAAGTTTTGCGAGTGGAGAGGTGGTACCGATACCGATGCGGCCAGATGTTGAGATAAAGAGCGAAGATGTGGCAGTGAGATCCTGGCCTACAGCGTTGTAGAAGGGAACTTGGCCTTGCGTTCCACTCCCAACAGATCCGACGGAAAGACCCGTGGTTGTGTATTCATAGATGACGTAGCCGCCCGGGCCGCCGGCACCACCTCCAGCACCATCTGCATTTCCGCCTGATCCTACACTTACGCGTACTGAGGTAGTGGCAGCAAGAGAGCTTGCGCTAAACCTTTCCATCATGTAGCCACCGCCGGCTCCGCCTACGCTTCCAGATCCACCGCCACCGCCACCACCACCACCGCCATATGAAAAACCAATTTGGTTTGTCCCACCTCCTGCGCCGCCTCGTGGTGCAGCTCCACCGTTTTGTGAAAGAACTCCATTGCTGGATCGTTCTCCTCTTTCACCTCGCAAGTTGATATCTCCCCCAACGCCTTCGCCTGGCGCTCCGCCAAGTACGCCACCGCCTGTTGAAGTTGCCATGCCGCCGAAATTTGACGTACCGCCAGACGTAGGGCTATTATTTATGCCATCACTACCGCCTCCGCCTCCTCCCCAGAGCTCGACAACGGCATACACCAAGTCTGCCGGCTTCGTCCATTGCGTTGTTGAAGTGCCGGTGCGAACTGCCGAAAGCACGATACCGCTATTCGATCCTCCACCAACACACGTACCATTCACCGAGAAACAACCACTCGCGATATCGATACCGTGCGAGAACGTAGAAGTTGCAGAGCCATTGAGGAAGATGGAGCTGGTTCCTACTTTCAATTGCCCCTCGACATTGAGGTTGGAATAGATACTAGAAGTGCCCGTGCGGAAGTTGGCGATGTTCTGGATGGAGAAGAGGGAAGATGGTGACGTGGTTCCTATGCCTACATTCCCATTATTCGCGACCATCAACTGCGTTGCCGTGGAAGAACCAATCGAGAACGATGGATTAGCTCCAAGATTACTTGCCTCTACAGAGAGTCGTGCCCACGGACTCGTCGAACCCACCCCTAATCGTCCGGTCGCACCATCGAAGAGGAAGTTATCGACTCCTGCATTCCCAAATCGCACCGTGGAAGATGCGAAGAGACCGCCTTGGAGCTGAAGCGCAGTCGACGTCGAATTCACGACCGTCGCGCCGTAGAGACCGGGTGTGAATGAGAAAGTACCGCTTCCCGAGCCACACGCGGTTCCGGTGTTCGAAAGAAGTCCAATCGCACTGAAGGTGGCGCAGCCGGGAGTGCCACCGGCAGAAGAGACGATGAGATTGGTGGTGGATGCTGTACCAGAAACAGTAATCGCCGTTGTTGATGCAAAAGGAATCGTCTGTAGTGCAGTGAAGGTGTTTGCTGTGTAGGTCTTCGGGATGGTTGTTGATGATGAGACAAAGAAGTTGGCGCTGCTGGTGGAGAACCCAAGACCAAGCGCTGACCATGCATTTGCTGAAGAGGTTGAGAAGAAGTTGCGCTGCGTTTGCCAGTAGTCGTTAGAGGTTGTGGAGAATGCAAGACCGAGGTTTGAGAAGTTTGCTGCTGATGATGTTGAGAAGCTGTTCGCGAGATAGAA
>JALHRC010000028.1 GCA_022841645.1 Minisyncoccota bacterium | reverse complement strand
GATGAGCGAGCCACAGTTGCCGAACGCGGCATGCCTCAGTGTATCGGGAAGCTGCGCGAGATTTTGGTGGGCAAGCACGAGCGATAAGCGGTATTTGCGGCTCTCTGACAAGATCCGGATAAATGAATCAGTTGCGAAATTTTGAAATTCGTCAACGTATAGAATGTGGTCTGATCGTTTGTCTTCAGGTACGGTTGCACGACCTTCCGCCGCCTGAGAAAACGCGGTGATGAGAAACGCGCCGATGAGGTGCGAGGGCGTCTCTCCGAGGCGGCCTTTTGAGAGATTGATGATGAGACAGCGGTGCTCGTCCATGATCGCGCGGACGTTGATGGTGCTGCGCACTTGCGCGACCATGTGACGGATCGCCGGCTCGCTGAGTAACAGACCGATTTTGTTGAGAAGCGGGTCGACCGCTTCAACCGCAAAGCGCTCGGAAAAGCGCGTGAACTCGTCGAGCCAGAAGCTGCGAACGATCGGATCGTCGCACCGGCGGATCAGCAGATCGCGAAACACATCGTCCGAAAAGACCCGGGGGAGCATGAGGAGCGTGGTGCCGGGTGTGTCGAGCAGAAGTCGTAGCGCGGCATTCAGGATGCGAATGACACGCGGCGTCGTCGCGGTGCTCAAATTCCAAATGTGGGAGAACGCGGCGAGGAGATGCGCCGCGACGAGGGGGCGCTGATCAGGGAGCACTTGCGCCAGGGGATTGAAGCCGACCGAGTAGGCGAGGTCAGAGGGATCGAGGTAGATGACTTCCGATCGCCACGCGGGCACCGCGTCAACAACTGCTTCAGCCAAGTCACCGTGCGGGTCAAAAAGCGAGAACCCGCGGCCGGCTGCTAAATCGCTGAACATCATTGCCTTTAGGAGCGTGCTCTTGCCGACGCCGGTTTTGCCGATAAGCAGAACGTGCCGGCGCCGATCGGAGAGGGAGAGCCTGACAGGCGCCGCGAGTTCAAGCCCGCGTGTCGTGGTGCCGAGCACGATGTCAATCCCGTCCATAGGTCGGCGGCCGAGCCGGGCGAGCAATCCCAACGGAATGCGCGTGTCGTCGGCCGTTGTGGGAGACAGCCGAAGCCGGGGGCGGGCGCCGGCCCACGAATAGGCCGATAATATATCTTAGCTGACTCCCGGCTGCTTTAGAGAGTGCAACCTAGGAATTGCCCCAAGAAAGGTTGCATGTGATTGCAATCGGGCACCGGCGTCTACCGACGGCTTAGAGGCGGTGGTTGAGGCGCTGGGACTAACAAATGTCTGCAGGAAGCGACTTGTGATCGGCGACCGAAATCTAAAGGGATCGGATTGGCCTGTTCGCCACATTTTCGCCACATTTCAGCTTGCGTGCTTGTTCGCTTAGTGCTGCTGATGAGGAGGGCTGATGGAGGTACGCTGCATTCTAACGGCGTCCATGCTGTTAAGTTCGACGCCTTTCTCCAGGGTTGTGCAGACGTGCGATGATTTTGCGCTGCGAGGCTCTAAGCAGATTGCCGATTCCCAAGTGTGTAGTAGCCAGTCTCGTTCTCATAGGTTCATATGCTTCTAACTATGAAATTCATGTTGCTTGCTGCACTATATGTCGGCACAGGTGGTGCCGTCTTCACCGAATGGGGGCAACGACACTCGAAACTGGTGTTCTTGGCAGGGGTGGTCGCTGTAATCGCCTCCGGCTTTCTGTTTCGCGATATCTATGAGACCCTTAAATCGGATGTGCAACAAGAGGTACGAAGTCCTTCTGCTTCTTCATTGCCCATCACCCCGTCACAACCAGTCGAATCGACTTTGCGTTCGACGTCGAAGGCCGTTCCGGTCTCTCCCAGATCTCCTGAAGTCAGAACCACTCCTGGCGTCAAAGCACCGTTGTGTCTTCGGTTCAATGACAGGGATTACTGTGACTAGAGTGTTGCGACATAATCTCATAGGCGTTGTTGGTTCAGCAGCGAGGAGGATGGAGTGATTAAAAAAACAAGTCGGATCAGGCGATTTCATCAAGTCTTAGCCTACTTGTTTCATTTCACTCTAGGGATAATGGTGTCAGTACCTCCACGAGCTGAGTCTGCCTTCGCACTCGTTCGAGATCAAACCGGCCGTTTTTTCTACGGTCGCGCGGCCGATCAGCCCACCGAAGAGAGGGCGAAGATGGAGGCGCTTGCGGACTGCCATCGCAGTAGTGGAAGAACCTGCAGCATCATTAGCTCCTTTAATATGGGCTGTTTCGCTTTTGCGGCAGCTCCAAGAGGACCTGCGGGTTACGCTGCAGGGGGGCGCGATGTTGATGCTGAGCAGAAAGCTATGCACATTTGTTCGCAACGACCTGGCGGGCACCAATGCGCTCTTCGAGTATCGTTCTGCGACAGCACTAGCGAACAGATGCAAACCATCCTATCGAACTTAAAGCGGGCGAGGGAGGTCCTCGCGAAGGGAAATACGTTCGGGACACCGTGCTCGCTCTCCGGCAAGCGGATTGTGGCATCCAACTTGCTGTTGGACGTTGTTGGCAAAAATGTCTTGTTCCATGAAAATCAGGGGGGTAGAGGGATGGCGCTTATGTTTGGTCAAACATTGGATCTTACCGCGGAGAAAAGCCAGCTACGGTACGATGGCGTTCCTCTGCCGCGTCACCCGGGCCGGATAGAAACGGCGCAGGGTAGCGTCGCATTCGATGGTGGAGAACTGCGCCTACTGTTAGAAAGCGTGTTTCGCACTCGCGGCTATACTCAGCAGCAATCGGATGGGATGCCGCATCATCTACCCGACAACGTTCCTTTAATGGTCGGCACTGCGTTTTACCGTGTAGAAATCTCGAATTGCAGCTCCTGCATTTTAAGGGAGTTCACCATTCGAACGCAGGGTTATGTGGGACCCGAATTTACAAAATCCTCTCCGAATTCGAGATGCACTATCGAAGATATAAAGCGATAGTTAAAATCGGCTAGAGATGCTCGCAGGTCAAGCAATTATATTTTTATTTTCTGTTTTCTTATTTCGCTGGACATCATGGACAGAAGCTCAAGAGCGCGGTTTAAGTAGTTGCGCACTTCGATTCTATCGCACTTTCGCAAGGCAGCCGGATCGCGCAACAGTGTTTGTTCGATATCTTCTAGAGACCTTCGCGCCACTGCAGGGTCTGAGCTGTCCGAGGCTAATAGTCGATCTATTTCCGAGTCAATGTCCCGAAGTGGCTGGTTCATGATTGCGACGGACTATCTCCCGCTAATAGCTGGCTAATTCGTTTTTTCTCGATTGCCCTAACTAAAGGGACAAGAAACACTACTGCGACAGCTGCTGCACCGGCGATAAGAACGCCGGGGCCTCCCAGCGCCGTAGTCAGCCCACCGGAAAAAATGCCAGCGGTTACTGCGCCACGAAGCAGACCTCGCAAGTCTGCGGCAAAGTCGCGATCCATAACTTGCAACACACGTTCTGCTACTTGTTCTTGTTGCTCTTTGTCTAGCGAGGCAAACTCCCGACACACTGCTTCAGCGTTAGTGGAAACCTTCTCGAGGAGATCACGAATTTCGGCATCTATTTCGTTAACGCTGTCCTCTATGCCTCGCGTATGTTTCACTTTGCGTGCGAGGTTCTCGAGAGACATATAATATTAGTTTATCATATAGTTCGTGGGGTACAATCCTGTGCGTGTGCAGGGTGGGCGGTGGAGGGGGTGGTGGGAAGGACGGCTTCAGACCCACCGGCAGCGGCGGGTCTGAATGGCTGGTCGAGTTTCGCGCGGCCTAGTACTCGTCCGCAAGCAGGATGGTAAGCAGGCGCGTCGTCACGCGCGGATCGC
>JALHRC010000027.1 GCA_022841645.1 Minisyncoccota bacterium | reverse complement strand
CTCAACCGGACCCATTGCGGCATGCGGCCAAAGGCCCGCCATTTCATTCTGGGCCTTTAGCCACATACCGCAACGGTCCGGTTAGCTCAAACGTTAGGCTGCATGGCGGTCCAACTCCACAAACCACCGAAAGGAAAATATATGCCACACGCCTCAGAGGGAGACCTCATCGCATGGACGATCACAGCTCAAGTTCTTGACTCCATCGATCCTGCGGAAGCAGAGTTGCTTCCGGACATCGCGGAATCACACTTCTTCCCTACCAAGGCCATTAGCGCAACCCCGGGAGCATTTGAGTTTGATCTCCCTGCAGTGCAAACAATTGCGTCCTCGATACTACCTGTGATCGTAGCGGCGATTGCGTTCGCAGCACCAAAAGTCTTTGACGCCGCTCTAGACCTAACGAAGGAAACCCTCAAAAAGCGACTCTCGACCAAGTCCAATGAAGCGTTCAGCGCAGGGAGGGAGGTAACTTTCAACTCAGCAGCGCTTACAAAGGTCATAAATGATGCTGCAAGAGATCGACGCCTAGCAAAGAGCACGACGGATGCAATTGTAAACGCGGTTCTTTCCCACTTCGCCACCAACTTAGCCGGGACTGAACCCACATCCAAGCGATGACGCGACTAAATCAACTATTGATTCCGAATGAGGGAAAGCTTGGCCTTGCCATCGTCGCTGTTTATATCTTAGTAGACAGCGCTATATCGCGCGTTCTTGGCGGGTATCATATTGCAGGATATTTTGGTGCCGAGTTCGAGTCACCGCTCGTCGGCGCCGTGCAACTAGTTGCCATTGCGTTGCTATTCTTGGCTCTGCACATTGGCCGAAGCGTGTTGCTGTCAACAAGACTTAATCTAGATGAACTCAAGACGCGTGACCCCACCATCGAGCCTGCCGTTGCGCAAGCGGTGGCGAAGGTCACGCCAAAGCTACCCAGGCTCGCTGTAACGGGAAACATGGGGGATAGCAACGCATTCTGCCTCCCGGCCGGCCGACACCAACAAATCATCTTGGGCGGGGCACTTCGTTTACTTTTTAGGCGCCGACCTCGGCAAGTACTAGCTATAGTATCGCACGAAGCGAGTCATGTTCATGATGGTGATGTGGTACTCATCGTACTAACCTGGTACTTGTTGCTCGCATATGCAAGTCTGTCGCTACTCCATTTTTCTTTAGTCGCTCTGAAGTACATCGTCAATCCCGATCTCTATTTGCGCTGGTTCCAGCGAAGCACTATCGACCTCGGCGGATGGCCTCTAGCACTCGCGGTGTTCTTCTATGCTGCAATTGGCTTGACATCTGTGTTGGGAGTGTGGCTCTCACACTCCCATTTGATCCGCTCTAGAGAATACTTCGCGGATGAACGTGCTGCCCAAGCCGGATATCGAGACGATCTTGTCGGCCTCCTGACCCAGTCTCCGCGTGCCGAAGGGTTCTGGGACAAGTTTCATACTCTTTTTTCTTTTCATCCAATGCCCGATGCGCGACGACAGTCCCTTTTGTCAGACGCGCCATGGGAACGAGCCAGCCTTCCGCTGATCTTTGCCATGACATTCATTCTGACTCGGCTCACCGATTCGTTAGGAAATAATGAAGGGATTTCAGAGCCCCACTTACCATCCTCGTCGGTAGACCAAGCGTCGCAACTACTTCTGACTAAACTAGAGTTCTCCGACTTTGCTGTTTTTCTATTCGGATTCGGCCAAGCCGTAGTCATCAGCATTCACCTCCACCGCACATTCGTTACGCAAACTTCAAATGGGGCCGGCTTGCTGTACAGACTTTCGACACTCGCCTTACCTCTACTCGCTGCTGCCGTTGGTGCCTTCGCGGCGACGATATCTTCTTGGGACAATCTGTATCGCTTGCTGGTTCAACCGGAAAGCTGGAGCCTTGCCCTATCGTTTGATCGCTCGATAGTCGTCACAATCGGTTCGACGATTCTCTTTGGCGTGGTTGCGTGCAGTGTCGCGGCAGTTACGCCCCTTCTGCTTAAGCTAACCCCAAGGAGTCATGGTTTGCAGACACTTCAGCTAATTCTCCTTGCCTTACCAACGCTATTTATTGTTCAAGCAGTTGCAGGTCTAATCTTCTACTTCTTCGCTGTCCTCGGCGTAAGTATTCCATCGTACCCGATCGAGGCTCTTCCGTACTCCTCACAAGCTCTTGTGAGTGGAGGTCCGAACATTTGGCAGATGGGTGTGTTTTTCCTACTTCCGTTTCTCTCACTTCTTGTTCTCCGCCTAGCAGGCGTCATTAGAAAGAGTACCGTTCCTAGAACATATGCTCCGTGGCGCAGCGCAGTCTAAGCCCTCATTCAACCGGGCCCATTGCGGCATGCGGCTAAAGGCCCGCCATTTCATTCTGGGCATTTAGCCACATACCGCAACCGTCCGGATAGCTCAAACGTTAGGCGGCGCAAAACGCCGTTCCAGCCGTTCCACAAGTTTGACGATGTCTAGACAAAGCACTTAGTGCACCGTTCAAAGCGCCACCACTCACACTAGGAGAAACCAGGTGACAACACGTAGAGCAGTCCTTGGAGCAGGTCTTGGAGCAACTGCAGCCTTGACAGGATGCGGTGGAGGAGGAAGCGACACCCAACCAGACGACCCGTCTACCATCCGCGCAACTGGCTGGACTCAGATGCCCGCCGCCTTTTACACAAACATACCTGAAGCTAACGAGGGAAGCTTTGCTACCGTTGGAGGGTATCCGGCATTCGATATGGCTGACCCCGACTTCATGGGACAGATTGGATGGCCTTCGGCGCTGCCGCAGCCTGGCGATCAGGGTTCCCAGCCATCCTGTACCGCATGGGCCGTCGGCTACGCGGCTGCAACAACCGCCGTACGCTATTCAGGAGTAGCACTGAACAGCGCAATTAGTCCAGCTGACCTGTTCGCAAAACTGTTGCGTCGTACTCCAGGTGCATGCACTCAGGGTTCGTACATTAGCTACGCAATGGATACCCTTGTTCAAGAAGGCGTTACGACAATCGACTTATCACCCTACTCGCCACAGCAATGCGGGCTCGCATCTTCGGCAAGGGTGTACAACCTCGACGGCTTTTCGAGAGTCTCTGCTAACGATTCAGTGGCGATACGGGCCTCCGTTACTGCTCTTCAACCAGTGAGTTTCGGGATGCAAGTATCGAACGCCATTTCGAACGTCTCCGTATCAAATCCAATCTTTCGACCTAACGGCACTGGTGGCGGCCATGCCATGACCATAGTCGGTTTCGACGACGTCCGTCAGCTCTACAAAGTAGTCAATTCGTGGAGTACTAGTTGGGGTGTGAACGGGTTTCTGTATATCTCGTATGCGGACTTTGCTGCACATGCTCGAGACGTGTGCATACCATACTTGCGTCGAGTTCGTGACAACGCGATTCTCAGTGCTACATCGACTCTTCCCGGCAATCCTATAGTTGCTCAACATATGCGTGCCACCTTGTATGGTGCTGCAACGATAGGTTACGGAGTCGGTGTTGAAATGGGATGGTCAGCTCCAATGGATATACGGATGACAACAATTGAAGTGCTAAACACTAACCTAGTCGTAATATATAGGCAGGAATTTTCCGTCTCCCAAATTGCTAGAGGTGTACGATTTGGATGCTTGCTAACGCCAGCCGCAGCCTCTGGTCTGTTTCAAGTCAGGTCTTCGGTCACAGGCTATGACGCATTCGGAACCCTGCTGACACTGTTCTCGCGCACTCAGCCATATCAACGATAGGTATTTGCGCATTCAGGTGGCGTGCAGCGCTGCCTCTGAAGAAACACCCTGAAGACACGCCGCTCTTATGACTTCCGGCTATGTGATGGGTGCTTCTTGGGGGCGATTTTTCGCCACGTGAAATAGACGCCTAACCATTCGCTCAGTACTTCGCGGGCGGGCGGGCCGCGTACCTATTGAACGACTTCAATCGGGCGTTGAGTTGGCGCGTGCGTGCGACCGCTTAGGGTCGGAAGTACCAGTTCG
>JALHRC010000026.1 GCA_022841645.1 Minisyncoccota bacterium | reverse complement strand
ACCACGCAAGCGGAGCGTACGGAGAGGTACAAAGCCACCACGCGCTTGGCGCGTGCGAAGCACGCGGATCAGTCGCTACGCGACCAAGTAGTTCGAGCAAGCGCTATGATAAGACCACAAATAATAAAACCGCCACTAGGCGGTTTTATTATTTGTGGAGATGAGCACATGAATAGTTTCATGTGCGTGGGAGAATCGAAAAGAGGAACGATGTTTTCTGCGCCTTCCTAGCGCAGAAAACACGTGAGCTGGGGCAGCAGGTTCTTATGAGTGTAGCGAATTAGAAACCTGCGCCGATTCCCCATCTCCACACTTCAAAAATCACCCCTTACTTGTAGGTGGTTTTTGATTCAAAATCACAACACATGATTTACAATCTTATTGTCCCTGTCCCCATTTCATGTCCCCATTTCACCGGTGTCGTCGTCGCGACGGTACTGGTCGCGGGCGAGGCCGGAAGCGGTCCGCTCGGCTCTTCAACCGGGGGTACCTGGGGACGATCAAAAAACCACACCGCAATTGATACACCAATCACCAACAGGACGATAATAAATAAGCTGAGAAAGTTTTTCATAGACCTACCTATAGTGTAACTCAAAAAAGGTGACGCGTTGAGGAGACCCCAAGAAAATGCTAGTGTAAAAGACATATGCAGCAAGAAATTACTACCGCCGTAGCCGCCACCCTAAAAGCCCTCGGAGTAGCCGAGCCACACTTCGTCGTCGAGCGCCCTGGCGACGAGGCACACGGCGACTACGCCACCAATGCCGCCCTTACAGCGGCGAAAGGTCTCGGTAAGTCCCCGCGCGCCGTGGCCGAGGAGCTCGTGGCCCAGCTCTCAGGCACCCTCCCCCGCGTCGAAAGCATCACAATTGCTGGCCCGGGCTTTGTGAACTTCACCCTCAAGCGGGCAGTGTTTGCGGAAATGCTGTTGCAGATATTGCAGGCACCGGAAGAGTGGGGACGCAGTCACAGTAAAGCAAACGAGACTGTTCTTATCGAATACACCAGCCCCAACCTTTTTAAACCCCTTCACATCGGCAATCTGGTCGGCAATATCATCGGCGAATCGTTCACTCGACTGTTTGAATATGCCGGTGCAACGGTAAAACGTCTTAATTACCCCTCCGACATTGGACTCACTGTGGCTAAGGGGGTATGGGGACTACGTTCAACTGGTGGTGACCCAAGTAACATTGACGCTCTGGGGGAGGCCTACCGCACCGGCAACCATGCCTACGAAAACGATGCGGCTGCTAAGGCAGAAATTGATGCGGTGAATCGATCTCTGTATGCGGGGAATGATCCTGAGCTCAGTGACTTGCGCGCGCGGGGCATTGCCACATCACGTGCCCGTCTCTCTGAGCTGTGCGAAATACTTGGAACACATTTTGATACCGAAATTTTTGAAAGCGAGGTAAGTGAACTTGGTAAAGAGATTGTTAAGAGCGCAGTGGGCTCGGTATTTGAGGAGAGCGAAAACGCCATTGTATACAAGGGCGAGAAAGTCGGGCTGCATACGCGGGTGTTTGTGACAAGCCACGGACTTCCTACCTACGAAGCAAAAGACATTGGTCACTTCACCCTAAAAGAAGCGCGTTACCCCGACTGGACACATTCGATCATTGTGACGGGCAATGAGCAGACTGAATACTTCAAAGTATTGTTTGCAGCCATGAAGGAATTATTTCCTACCGCTGCAAACCGCATCCTGGAGCACGTTCCAACTGGCTTCCTTACCCTAACCACCGGCAAAATGTCTTCTCGGAAAGGTAACGTACTCACCGGCGAATCGCTCCTTGAGGAACTAATGGAGGAAGCGAGCGAACGTACCACCAAGTCGCACGACCCTCACGTCACGCAGGATATCGCCGTGGCCGCCCTTAAGTATGAAATCCTGCGGCACAGCACTGGATCAAATATTATCTTCGACAAAGAGCGGGCGCTGTCGTTTGAAGGCGACTCTGGTCCCTACCTCCAGTACACCCACGCGCGTATTGCGAGTGTGGAAGAGAAAGCGGGCGCAGTCAGTATTGCCGCTGACGTAGGAAATCCGCCAGTTGCTCCCTACCAGGTGGAGCGGTTACTGATGGCATTTCCTGAAGTAATCGCTGCGGCGCTCGCGGAGCGAGCGCCGCAGCAGGTCGTCACTTACGCGACGACACTCGCGAGCGCCTTCAATCGCTTCTACGGTGAAGAAAAAATCGCTGACCCGGCCGACCCGCACGCGCCGTACAAACTAGCCCTCGCGCGCGCCGTGCGCCATACCCTAAAAAATGCCCTCTGGGTACTTGGTATCAAAGCTCCCGAAGCAATGTAATCAGGCCGGTGTTTTTTTCACCTCCTCGCCGACCCGATACATCTCCCCCATTTCGTCGGTACGGATCACCGCCACTTTGATAGGGCTACCGACCGCACTAATAACACCATCACGACTGCACATACGGTCGTTACGTTCAGCGTCGTATATAACACCCAGTGGTGCAAGTGCGTGCATAAGGTGTTCGCGAAGGATTGCACTCCGCTCCAACACTGTCGCAGTAAAGACAATGGTGTCGGCACCCCCCACAGTCACATGCGCCGCCGCGATTGCTCTCGCAATACCCCCGACGTAGCGCTCGAGCGCGACCGTTGCGGCACTGTCGTGCTGCGCCGCCTGAAGAAGCACCTGACGCAGGTCAGCGCTACCGGTTGCGGCCAACAGTCCGCCGTGGGTACTGAGGTAGGTTTCGGTATCAAGCGGACGCCAGCTGCGCTTGCGCATGAGGGCAAGGGTCGCGCCGGTGTCGATGTCCCCGGCTCGCGTCGCCATCATAAGACCCGACCCCGGAGCATAGCCCATGGTGGTATACATACTCTTCCCTTCTTTTACCCCCGTGACGCTCACACCACTGCCCACATGCGCAATCACCGTACGTTGTGGATCGGCTCCTACCACTGCATGAAAACGAGCCAAAACCGACGCTACCGATAATCCATGGTACCCGAAGTGATAAAGATCGTAGGTAGCCGCGTCGCGCGCCGGAATACTGTACTCGCGCACCGATGGTGGCAAGGTCGCATGGAAGGCGCTATCTGAAGCAGCGATAACGTGGGCCGCCGGCAGTATCCTCCTGACCGTCGCTATCTCGCGCAAAATGTGTGGCACATGTAGTGGTGCCAGGTCCTCGCACTCACGCAGACGGTGTACGTAGACATCATCGATCACAGCATGCCGCTGAAAAGCTGTTCCGGGTACCACCACCCGTACTACTACCGTGGCGATGGTTGGGTCTCCTAGAGCAGTAAGTACCGAAAGCTCGGCCAACACACGTGCAAGCGCTTCGCCGTAACTATCAGTACTGATACCCTCACATTTCTGTCGCTGCCCACCAATATCGACACACTCTTCATAACCACTCCCCGTTCGCTCAAAGCGCATCGAAAGAAGTACCGTGCCCTCTTCATACACTGCGTATTTCTTGGAGGAACTTCCTGGGTTTATAACGAGCGTTCGTGCCATGACCAGTTGGTGATTTCCTCAGGGTCATCACCGTGCTCCATGATATATGCGCGATGCGTAGACAATTTTTCACGATAAAGGGCCTCGAGTCGATCGTGCTCGGTAGCAGTAATAACACCCACCTCACGCGCTCGTGCAAAGGCAGAGAGTGCCAAATGGAAACGATCAACGCGGTTACGCACCATCATGTCAAAGGCAGTAGTGGTTGAACCAGTTTCTTCATACCCATGGATATGGAAGCGTTCAGCACCACCACCATAATCAAAGAGCACCTGCTTCATGGTCTGCGGATAACCATGGAAGTTAATGATCACCGGACGGTCGGCGGTAAAGTAGTGCTCAAAATCATGGCGAAGTACACGGCAGGCGGCATTGCCGATACCGAGGGCCGAAAGCGAGGTAATGTTAACAAACCGCAACTTTATCTGTGGCGCATCACGACGTACATGACTAATAGCAGCGAGCGCTTCCAAGGTGGGATAATCACCGGCAGCGGCAAATACGACGTGTGGGTCGACGTCACTGGCGAAGTCCCAAATAGACACACCCTCCACCACATCACGCTCGGCTTCTGCCAGGGTACGCCAAATCGGGAGTGGTCGCTTCTCGCATACCATCACATTGATCTCGCGAGTGGAACTCATCATACGCTTAAAAACAGCCAGGGCGGTGTTGGCATCGGCTGGGAAATAGACGTTCGTAAAACAGCCTTGTCGCTGCAGTACGCCATCGATGAAGCCGGGGTTCTGGTGTGAAAAGCCGTTGTGCTCTTGGCGCCAACCGGTGGACGTCAAAATGTAATTCAGCGATGCAATCGTACCGCGCCACGACACTTCACGGGCAATCTTGAGAAACTTGGCATACTGATCGGCCATGCTCGCAACGATTTGTACAAAGGCCTCATAGGAAACAAATACGCCATGGCGGCCCGTAAGGACGTACCCCTGCATGAGTCCCTGGAGACTGTGCTCCGAAAGCATTTCGAGCACCCGGCCATCCCACGCCAAATCCTTGTCCCACTCCTTATGCGGCCACACGAAAGCGCGCTTGGTGTATTCAAACACCGCCTGCAGCTTGTTTGAGTAGGTTTCATCAGGAGAAAAAAGGCGTACATTTCGCTCCCCTTCATTGAGACGCATCGTATCGCGTAAATAGGCCCCGATCTTTTCCATGCCACTTTCCATACCGCACACAGGTTCATCGAGCTTGCAGGTAGCACTCGCTGCGTAATCAGTAATTGGTGGCAGTGAGAGCGGTTTGTAAAACGGCGATCCACCACGTGCATGACCGCTGTCTCCCATACGACGATCTGCTCGTGGGATAAGTGACTCAATATCTGGATCAAAGTGCTCACCATCGAACAACTCTTCAAAGCGGTAGGAGCGAAGCCACTCTTCAAGCAAACGAAATTCCTCCGGATCCTTGACCGCCGCGTCAGCAATCACCTGATGTGAGTAGTGGTTGTCTTCAATCCGCTTATCACGGATTTGCTTAATACTGTGCCAGCCCTTAGGAGTGCGCAAAATGATCATCGGCCAACGTGGTGTTTCGCGCAGCGTACCCTCGCGTGCGCAGTGCTGCGTGAAGCGGATTGATTCAACTGCATTATCGAGTACCCCCATCATGCGATTATGAACATCACCTTCCACAGACGCATCGACTATATGAGGCTCATAGCCGTAGCCAGTAAAGAGTGCGGTGAGCTCAGCGTCACTCATGCGCCCCATAAAGGTAGGACCAGAGATCTTGTACCCATTGAGATGAAGGATCGGTAGCACGGCACCATTGGTAGCCGGGTCAAGCAGTTTGGTGAGATGCCACGCAGTGGCGGTGGGACCAGTCTCGGCTTCGCCATCTCCGATCAGACAGGTGGTGATGAGATTTGGATTATCGAGCACCGAACCAAATGAGGTTGCGAGCGCGTAGCCCAGCTCACCCCCTTCCAAAATCACCCCGGGAGCTTCTGGATTACTGTGGCTGGGAAAACCGTAGGGCCAACTAAATTGCTTGGCCATCTGCGCCAGACCAGCACTATTGCGAGGCACTTCATCATAGTACTTACTAAGCGTTCCTTCTAAAAAAAGATTGGCCTGAATAGCCGGAAAACCGTGTCCAGGACCAAGCACAAACAACATCTCGACATCGTGCGCGATAATCGCTCGATTAAGGTGGGCGTAAGTAAAGTTGATACCAGGACAGGTACCCCAGTGACCTAAGAGTCGGGGCTTGATGTGCTCCGGTCGGAGTGGCTCTTCTAGTAAAAAATTAGCTCGTAAATAAATTTGTGCCGCAGAAAGGTAGTCAGTGGCTCGGATGAACTTTGCAAGAACGTTACTCATATTCAAAAGTAGTGTACCAGGTGCGCGCGAACACTAAGTAGCACGCCTGTTTAAAACTATCCTGCGGGAACGACGGAGTCGGTGCCTGGCTCTTCAATTTCTGAAGGAGCAGCTTCTTCCTCGGCGGGCACCGTGGCCTCGGTGGAACTAGCAACTGCGTCGGTAGAGGTAGCGGTACTCGAGGCTTGCTCGTTCTCCGCTGGCGCAGGCTGCGCGGGCGCCGGATTAGCACCACGACCACGGAGGCCCGCATTCGGCACACTCACAGGCGTAGACTGTACGGGAATAGAGGCCGCTTGTGTTGCAGGATCGCCCCCTTCACTGATGGCAGTAGCGACCGCTTGCGCTTGGATTTTTGACGCTACATCGATAGTACCCTTGTCGCTTAGTCCAATAGCGGCTGAAGCGCCAAGCGCCACCACAAACGCCGCGGCTGTCACGACGAGGCGATAGCTCCTAGCAGGCCTCCGTGTGCTCTGCCCCGGCGCGGTAGTAGAAGTCTCCACCCGCGGAGTCTCGGTGGCCACCGCGCGGCGCACTGGCGCCTTGCGCCTTGTGGTACGCACTGGCTCAGCGGACGCCACTTCCAGAACCCGTTCTGGCGCCCCTTCCTCCACGGGTGCCTCTACCCGCCGACGCGGTGTCCGACGAGTTCGCTTGGCCGGAGCAGCCAACTCTTCTGCTCCCTCTTCTTTCACAGTACGCGGCATACGTTCGTGCATTGTATCACCTCAAGACTGACTGACTACGGGACCCCCGTGAAAACTACCGAGAGGGCGCGGCGTTTCACCTCACTGTGGCTACGCACGTATCCACCATGACCATTGCGCAAAGAGTGGATTGTGGTACATTTTTCCTTACCAATAGCTAGCAGTCACTATTGCGCGCGCAGCTCCCTCTTTTACGTGAGCGACGTTTACTTCTTAAGACTATTTTATTTGTCAAAACCCTACGGAGGACCGCAGAAAGATAAGACCCGTATCAATACCGCCATTCGCGCGAAGGAATTGCGTGTGGTTGGTCCCGAAGGCGAAAACCTCGGCGTCCTCCAGTTAGCCGATGCGCTCAAAGCTGCCGAAGAGCGCTCGCTCGACCTCATTGAAATTAGCCCCAACGCCGAACCACCAGTAGCAAAAATCATGGACTACGGCAAGTACCGCTACCAAACCAGCCGCAAGGCGCGTGAAGTAAAGGCTAAGTCACACGTTACCGAAACTAAAAGCGTCCAAGTAAAGATCGGTACCGGCGAACACGACCAGCAGCTCAAGGCCAAGCGTATCGCCGAGTGGCTCGACGAGGGTCACCGCGTAAAGGTCGATCTCTTTCTCTGGGGCCGCTACAAATATATGGAGGAAGGTTTTCTTAAGGAGCGACTCGAGCGGTTTTTGAAAATTATCCCTGTCGACTACAAAGTAGCTGACCCAATCAAGAAAGGTCCGAAGGGCTACACCACCACCCTTGAGCGTCTACCTGGCGCACAGAAGCTGTCAGCTTTGAGGCCTGCAGCCAAAGCAACAGAAGCAAAGCCGGTCGAAAAACGCGACGCCCCCGCTAAAGCAACGAAGAAAAAGAGCCTCGAAGACTTCCTCGAGTCAGGGATGGTGTAGTAAGGATCTTTCAGGGAAGCTTTACTAGCCTTGCTGGGATTACCCTACGGCAGCGGCCGCAGGGTAATCCCAGCTATAAAACATGTAGCGGCGGTGGCCGGTTCAGCTGCTAGCAAACTACCCCTGGTTCCGTGCCAAAGCACGGGGTAGTTTACACTAAAGGGGTTCTGCGCTATAGTAGCGCCACTTCGCCGAGCCACCGATTTACGGGTGACGGCGCTGAGCAACCATTTATGAAGACCAACAAATCATTCACGAAGCGCATCAAGGTCACCAAGAACGGCAAGTTGGTCGCCCGCAAACCGGGTCAAAACCACTTCAACGCTCGTCAGACTGGTCGGCAGCGTCTGCGCCGTAAGCGACCGCAGCTGCTTACCATGAGCAAGCGTATTACCCGCCGCTTTTTGCCGTCCTCCGGCGCCTAACCTATAGACTATGGCACGAGTAAAAGGAGGCCTTATGGCCCAAAAGCGCCGCCGCAATATCCTGGCTGAAACCAAGGGATATCGCCAGCAGCGTTCAAAGAAGAAGCGCGTCGCCCGCGAAGCGATCTACCATGCTCAGCTCCACGCCTTTGCCCATCGCAAAGACAAGAAGGGTGATTTCCGTAAGCTCTGGACCGTCCGTATCAATGCTGCCCTCAAGGCCTTTGATCTCAAGTACAGCCGCTTTATTGCTATGCTTAAGACCAAGAATGTCACCGTTGATCGCAAGATCCTTGCTACGCTTGCTCTCGAGCGTCCCGAAGCCTTTGCTCGCCTCGTAAAGAGCGTGCAGGCGTAAAGGATGAGACGAGCGACCAAGAAAAACGGGCGGTCCCACAGCTGTGGGACCGCCCGTTTTTCTTTACCTTCCTCACTACGGCACTGCCACTACTCCTTACTTTTCCGAACCAGTACGAAGGCCCGACCTTCGTACTGGTTTATGATCTAGGCTATAATGAAAATTATGAACAAATTGGCAATGACTATTCTTAGCGTTGGTGCAATTAGTGCAGTTACGAAGGGCGGTTTTTTGGTATATTTTGGTGCTCAAAACAATAATCAAGGTGAATTTGATCATTTTACGACAGGGGTATAGGATGTTCCATATACACTCACGTTGTTTTATTCATGCCGCTACTGCTGTGGCTTGTAGTTTTTTTATCGGGTACGGATTATATCGACTGTTCGTCGCGGGTGGGAGGGTAATAGTAGAATGAAGACTCCCCGCAGCAGAGCTGTCCCCTCCGCTTCGCTACGGCGGGGTATCGTCAGGAGCTTCGCTCGTAAGTTTAATTGAAAACCAAGGTTTTCAAACTTTCCTTGTGGCTTCT
>JALHRC010000025.1 GCA_022841645.1 Minisyncoccota bacterium | reverse complement strand
CCCGCAGGACAAGAAAGCATTTACGCGCGATGTAATGGCAAAGCTAGGGCAAGACATGGGGCGGGATTTGAGGTGGTTTGGAGTCGAGCACAACAACACCGATCACCACCATATTCATGTGGTCGTATTAGGCAAAGACCGCAATGGCACTGAGGTAAAGATAGGGCTAAAGGACGTAGAGAAGGCGAAAGAACACGGGGAGAGATACCTGGAAAGGTGGCACCCGCGCGAGCTGGAGAGGTCCAGGAAGGAGCGAGCCGAGAGGGAGCGAGAGCGTGTAGCGGAGAGAACGAAAGAGCGGGAACTAGCCAAGGATGAGCGAATCAGAGAAGGTTTAGAGCTTCCATGGATGCACAAGAAAATAATCAGGGAGCAGTTAGAGCCTTACAAAGAGTGGAAGAAAGAGCGGGAAAAGCAGGACCAGCGGGAGATAGAGATGGAGCCCGGCGGAGACAAAGCCGAGCGCCCCTACCATCAGGATACTTTAGAGGCAGCCGGGCGGGAGTGGTCGAAAAGCGCAAGTCTAAAGGAGTTGCGGGAGCTTAACCAGTACCTATGGGACAACATAGACGAGCGCATACCGAAGGAAGATTACCGCAGGCTGTGCGGATGGATAAAAGACAAAGAGCGCAACCAAGGCAGAGAGCCAGAGGGCAAAGAGCCAAGAGCCGCTAAGGAAGAGAAAAAGCGCGACCGGATAGAGCACGACGGCAAGAGGTACAGCGGCAAAGACAGCTATGAAAAGCTGACAGAGCTAGCTAGAGAGCTTAGGGAGAATAACGAGCGGCTACCGTTTGAGGACTACCAGAAGCTCAGAGGGTGGATAGAGAACAAAGACCGGGAGCGCTTTAGCGGCTACCTGGACAAAGGTATTAGAGAAGCGCGAAACAAAGTAGAGCGAAGTAAAACGGCAGCAGACCTAAAGTCAGCCGAAGGCGGCAGGGTAATTGACCCGGTACAGCAGGAAGTTATGAAAAATCCTGTAGTCGGTCTATTCATGCAGGGGGCGTCCTTGGCAAACATGGTAGTAAGGTCGATAACGCTGGATGACAGAAACCGAGACTATACAAAAGAGCAGAGAGACGGGCTGGAGTCAGCAAAGCGGGACTTAGACGACAGGGAAAAAGACAGGAAGCAGTGGACATGGGAAAAGCCATGGGACATGCTGAAGACTCAAGAAGAGCGAGACAGGGAGAGCCGAGAGAAGATAGAGAAAGCGATAGAAGAGAACAAGAAACGAAAAGACAAAGAGCGAGAGAAAGAAGAAGAACAGAAGCGGAAGAAGGACCGGAGCCCATTTGAGCGTGACCCATGGGGAAGGTGGTAGAAGATGGCAACAAAGAGCGTAAGTGTAAGAATCCCTGAAGAGTCGCTAAAGGAGCTAGAAAGGATAGCAACCCTGAAAGGGCAGAAAGTATCTGACGTGGTAAGAGACCTGATTGTCGAGAGACTGACTAATGGCTCAGGGGGCGACAACCAGCTCATAATAGAGTACCTGGAAGGGTTCGGGACTGTCCTGGCAGGAATACACAACGAGGCAGCAAGAAGCCGGTTCTATGCGGAGCTTATGACGAGCTACGCCATGGATATACAAAGCCTTATGACAGACGGCAAAGTAACAGAGAAGGACGCAAAAGAGGCACTGCTGGGCAGGTTCAGCAATGCCTCAATGCAGATGGCGCAGGAATCATGGCTGAGGGCGCTAAATTACCAGAAGCCGCCGGAGGGAGAGTCAGGCTAGTTTTTTATCAGACAGGTAAGGGAATAAGAAAAAGGAGTAGAGCGGGGTCTAGCGGGTGTCCAATGCCGAACAGAAAGAGCAGGGAGACCGGAGGCTACAAGCTGTACCGGAAGTAAAGCCATTGCAGCAAGCAGACGCCCAGGCAGCAAGAAACGCAGGGGCGTCAGATGTGCAGGCAGTCCAGGCGCTGAATCCAAATAGGCATAATGGGAGCGCTGGCGGGGACCAGGAGCTGAGTTTTGAGCTAATCGCCTATGGTAACGAGGGGTTTGGTAAAGTCGTAGCAGCGAGGCAGCAAGAGCGCTTAAATGCTCGCAGTGACCAGAGCGACCTAATGGACACAGGCACAATGCTGGCAGCAGAAGCGAAAACTAACCCGGCAGCAGAGCCAGTAAAGCTATTCAAAGAGTGGCTTAACAAGCAACCAGAGAGCCCGCAGAAAGAAGCATTAGCGCAAGAAGTGCGGCAGCAAGCCTCCGACCTGTCGCCTGAAATGAAAGCCAGGATGGAGCACCTAGCGGCAATCCGGCGCAAGATCGATGAGGCTGGGCTAGAAGAGGGCGGCATACACCAGGCAATAACGCCTGAAATGGCAAGCCGGACAAAACTTGAGGGGCAGGTAAGGCATGATCAGCCGTTAGAAAACACGGCTGATGGATGGCTAGAAGCTGGACGGCGCATATCAGAATTGCCGATAGACAAGCAGCTACAGGTGATAGGCTCCGGTCTCATGGCGGGATATCAGCAGTACCAGGCAGATGAAAGAGAGCGCACCTGGGGGCGGATAATCGGCACGACAGAAGGACTAGGAGCCGTTGCAGTGAATCTGGCAACTATTGCTGAGTTTACTTGTGATTGCATAGCAGGCAACAAAGAACGAGCAGCAGAGCGCGGCGGCAAGTTCGGAGAGGCGGTAGGTCAAACCCTGGTAAGTGGAGTAAAGCTATTTCAAGATGCTGATGCTTACTTATTCAAGGTGGGATTTGACGGAGACTATGGGCGACCGTTTAGAGACCTAGTGACTGTTGGAGTAGCACTAAATGACAGATGGGCACAGCTTCCGCCAAGGGAGCAGGAAAGGGTCAAATACAAGCTAATTACCGAAATGGCGGCTGATGGCTTAATTGGAGCCGGTGGAGCCAAGGCAATCGGCAAAGCAAAGGTATTTACGGAAGTCCTAGACGCGATAGCTTTAGAAGCGAAGACCACAACTAGAGCCACGATAGAGGGAGGCAAGAGGGCAGCCCGAGCGGTAGGAAGTGCAATAGATAATTTGACCCAGCCAGAGGTAGAGATACCGGGTGTGGGGAAGGTGAAGTACCCAAGAGACTTTGGGAAGCCCGCCGACAAACCACTAATCCATGTGCTAATGTCACAAGCTGACGACCTGAGCGGAGCTTCCCGACCTGGGCGGCTTCTGGTAAATGGAAAGGATGGGGCGCTCATCAAGTTTGAAAAGCTGAAGCACCTGGAAATAAGCGAGACGGTGGGGGATGCGTCAAACTCCCACTGGACCGGAGCCAATTTCTTGACCGGCTGGAAAGTGGAAGGCACCCTAAAAGACAAATTCATGGCAGTTGGGGAGTCACTGCCTAGCAATTTTCCTGTTGTGGATGGCTGGTTTGCTTCTAAAGGTCGGTTGACTAGTATCAAATCTATAGACCTGAAAGCCGCAACCTATCAGGACATGGAAGCATTAGAGGCTCGGCTGGGTGACTATGTGCGGCAGCTCGAATCATTTGAAGGCAATATACAGCCTATTCAAGGAATTAAAATACGACCAGAACGAGTTAACGAAAAGGTACTCCATTTGGGTGTGCCTGATGGTTCTATAACAGAAGCGCAGAAAGCAGTAATCCAAAGACTCGCTAGAGAACTTGAGAAACAAAGCTCAGACATTAAAATAAAGGTGACGGCATTAAGATGACAACCAAGAAACCAATCCTTGAGGCTGTTAGCGGCTTTTATCTGACTTCTGATTTAGCCTACATGCCTACAGACATGGATACTGATGCTGGCTACTTTATTGAAAGCGAACCGGTCAAAGTCTTTGACGCTTTTGATAGAAAAGCACTAGCCGATGCTCTTGAAGGAGCTTTGAGTCGTCCAAATACGGTAATTCCAACGCCGCAAACGGCACCTAAAGATCTGGTGATCGGTCCATATATCGGAATCTCTACACAGAAAGAGCTAGAGCAAAAGACTGTGTATATAAGCGTTGTGCGCCTAGATACTGGCTTCCGTATTGAGTCCTTAAGAAAAGCGTCTGATGGAACCGCTGATAGGCAGGGCTCAAAAGCCATAGACACTGTACTTCCACCAGAAACAACATACGAGCAATTAGCAGCAGCGATAATCGAGCATCTGAAGAGCCGCCGGGATTTACCAGGCTCGACGGTCGATTTCAACCAGCCGAAGACGGCGAAAGGGGCATAGGTGGCAGTGCAGGAAAAAGAGCAGGAGATAGTATTTCAGGCTGGTGATGTAGTCAAGGTTCTGGAAGATGTCACCGCTAAGGACTTTGAGGGAATTAACATTTTTTTGCCTTCCGGCACTCAGGGCACGGTGGTAGAGGTGGCTGAGAGCGAATTTCAGCTAGAAATTGAGTGTGTGGCAGGTGGTGAACTGGTTACCGCTGTCGTTCAAGATGACCAGGTCGAGCTTGTCTGGCGGGATAGGGATGCTTGATATATCAGACGCACTTGGCAATAAAATGGGGCTGAATGACTACCCCGAATATGGGCTGGCATATAAATGACATCGGAGGCGGTGGCGGATGTCAATGTCAAGCAAGTGGCTGGAACTCTGAAAACGCCCACCCAGTAACCCATACAAGCCTTTTCTGCAATTCGTTGGAATGAAACATAATAAACGGTATCGGACGCTGGATATCTTTTGGGTGCTTGTTGGATATGTAAAAGCTTCAAAAGCTAGACAGAGTTAACCTTTCGGCTTATACTCCCCCTATGACTGATACCGCCCGCAATATCGAACTCCTCGATCCTGCCTCCACCGACGGGCTGGCGGACTTTTTTACTAGTGCAGAACAGACCCTGATCACTGATAGGGGTGACTCTGATCAGACCATGATCATTGAGCAGGGTGACCCCTATCAGTCCCCTATCACCACCCTGATCAACCCTGATCACTGGACCTTGCAAGAGACAGCCGAGAGGCTTTCTCTGTCGCTTGTAACTGTGCGTAGGCGATTACAGAAAGGAAGTCTCAAGGGACATAAGGTTCAGGGTTTGAACGGTCCAGAGTGGAGAATAGAACCCCCGGAACAGACCCTGATCACTGATAGGGGTGACTCTGATCAGACCATGATCATTGAGCAGGGTGACCCTGATCAGACCCCTATCACTACCCTAATCACCCCTGATCACCAGGTAGTTACTGCTCTTCTTGCCAGGATAACTGAGGTTGAAAGCAAGCTATCCGACGCTCAAAATGCTCTACAGAGCGCTAATTGGCGAAATGGATACCTTGAGTCACAGCTAGAAAGTCAGCGCGATCAAATCAAATTACTAACTGACAGTAAGCACAAGCCGGGCTGGTGGCAGAGATTCAAGCAAATCTGGCAGAAACACTAGCGCAACTACAGTAAGTAATCTATTATTAAAAGCTGTGCCACCATGGGCGGTATCTATCCAGTGGATATATCGTTGGTGGTCCAAAGAGTTTTGGAGGAAAAAGCCGACAACTAAAAACACCAGCTTTAGGAGCTGGCGCTAGTCGAATAATTTCGAGTCTTCAATTTTGAAGGTGTTTCTAAACTACTTTCCACGGCGGTTTTTGAAACTTCTAAAAGAATAGAGGGCTTGATCTGTTGCGTCAAGTTGTCGGTCGAGAAAAGGACCGAAAGCGACGGAAGCAAGAGCCGCGAGAAGGGCAATAGTAGCCCATCCGCAAGAGTTAGAGAGAAAAATTAAATCTAGTCCACCGGTATTAGATGCGGTGGCTGAGGATATCTGCGGGCTATACCCCCGGCGTCAAGGGTCAATATGGAAGAGACCAGGACAAAGACGCTGGATGCAGTGGAACGCCGCCCTGGACGATCACCAGATATTAGGGGTGATGTCGGATGAGGGGCGGGGGCTCCTGCGTGGCTGTTACTGGGGTGAGCACACCAGGCACGGGGTCCTAGACATAGACCCAGGAAGTCAATACCACAACTCCGAGGTGTTAACAAAACTCCTGCAGGAATTTAGTTTACTGGGTTTGAAGCTGGTGCCTTACCAGAGCAGCGAGAGGGGCGGCTGGCACCTGTATTTGTTTTTTGATAGGGATGTACTAAGCAAAGAAGTAGAAACAACAATAAGAGACTACTTGCGGGTACGTGGATACGAAATCAAAGGCGGAACATTAGAAGTATTCCCAAGCGGCAACGCCCTGCGGCTGCCCCTACAGGCTGGGTTTGCTTGGCTTGGTCCTGACGGGAAAGTAGAAATTGAAAGAAATGAATTAACACAAGACCAAGCGCTAGCCTTGTTCTTTAGTGACCTGCACGAAAACCGCAGTAATTGGACAGAAGCGAAAGCGCAGATAGAGAGCCAAATTAAGTCCGCCGGCGCTGCCGGCGACACAAGCGCCCAGGAGCACCAAAACGCTGTAACCGTGGACGGTTTGGACAAGCTATTTCAAAAGGGAATAGACTGGGAGAAATGGCAAAGAGGGCGCAGCTACTGGCATTTAGGGCTGACAGAAAAGAGCCAGAGACATGACGCGATAGTCTGTGTAGGGCATTACCTTTGGTATGGAGACGAAGCATCTGGGCTTGCCCCATTGCCAAAGCCACGCAATAGGACCAGGAGAGCGGAGCTAATCACAAGATGGCTGGAAGAGAAGCATAACGGACAGTCAGAAGACATAAATAGAGGGCGTTGGGGAGAAGTAAGCGCCGATATAGAAAGAGCGACAGCCTGGACGAAGCAAGCGCCGGTAATCCCTGAATACGAGCCCTACCGATTGACAGACCGGCTCTTAAAGCGTCTTCAGTGGCTGTATAGCAAGACCGGCAAGCTGTGGACAATAGAAGAACTAGCAAAGGCGAACATAGATAGGAGCCAGAACGCCCGGCAAAGGATAGCGGTGGCAGTAGCTCAGCTAGAAGCTGAAGGCATGATACTGACAAGGGCGTCGGTTGCCAGGAGAGCAAAGGCGCACCGGACAACGGTAGTAAAGAACCTTGACCTCTTGACTCTCTGCCTAGGCGAATATATAGCGGGGGGGGAGGGGGCAGTTTCGCCCTCTTTGCTTCCTCCTGGTCCTGATTGTTCTTTTCCTGATTCTTCAGTTCAAGAGTTTTGTAGTTCTTTCTCTGAGTCTGGTAGGGGTCAAGAAGTCTTCGGGCAAAAGGGGGTCAAACCAGCCGGTATTAAAAGCAGTGACCAAGGCGAGTCTTTCCAGGTGTTCAGCCGTGGGGATATCTCCTTTAGCTTCAGCGAAAAGAGCAAGCTGGTAGATACAGAACCAAGTGGTGTCATTGTCGTTCATAAATGTACTTTAGTTGATCCGCCGAACTTCTCGGTAGCCCCCTTGTTTTCATGCCTGGCAGAAAGCCAACCAGAGAGCCCCCAGTATCAAGGTCGAGCCCTGCGGGTGCCTGCGGCAACCTTGACACCGGGACCCAGGCTCTCAGGTATTCAGGCATTGCGGCATGTGACTGCGGGGGGGATTCTTTTATCCTTACCGGTGTGTTATTCTACTGGTACTAAATACGGTATTAGAGTGCGAGCAGAGGCAAGTTCTGAAAGAGGCGCTCTAGCTTCCTTTGGGGCAGCGGAAGAAGAAATACATACAGTTCTTGACCCTACCAATGATAACTTCTTGATAACGAGAAAGAACAGCTATTCATCAGCCAATGAAGATAAATTCTTACTGATCGCGCGGACTGCAAATATCATCAATTTCCCGGTAACGGTTCCGGCACGGGCATTTGACGCCGGGCTACCAGTCCAGATGGCAGGAACTCAATTAGATGTAGACAGTAGCCCTGTGCCTTTGCTGGGTCTTATGAAGCGTAAGAAATTCTTGTCTAGGTGTAAATGGCAGGGCTGTAGACAGCACGTTGGTAAGCAATACCGGTATTTAACTGCCAGGGCTTGGCGTGGACCTCCATCTGCACACAGCCTACCAGTATTAGTTTATTGGCATTTAATACTAATTGTGGTGCTAGCTGTCCGGTAGTGTGCGGCGTAGTAAAGCCAAACAGGCTTCGGTGTGTGCAAAACGTGCGGCACGGTGTCCGGTGTGTTAGGCAGACGTAGGCTATTTTAGATTATCTTTGTATGCAGTCAATTATAGTACCATAGGGGGTACTGCTGCTCTCTTGCAACGTGAGAGCCGTAAGGCAAGATGAAAGCATCCGCGCAAAGCGCAGAATGCTTAATAAACCGGCTGTCTACACGCCGGTACGGAGCAAAAGTAGCCGGTAAAATGCCGGTACGTGATGTACAATAGTCGATATATGACTAATAGAGAGCCGGTACAATGGAAAAGAAAAAACGGGAAATAAAACCGACAGTAGAGACAAAGCTAAGCAGGGAGGACTTTAAGCGGGTTAACGACCTGGCAAAGGAAGACGAAGTAAGTAAGTCGGAGTTAGTCCGGTCGGCAATCTTGTGGTATTTGGCAAATAGAGAGGAATTGAAGAACGAGCCGAGAGACAGCATGATAACTGGCTCTATCGAGGCGATGACTAACCGAGTCTGTGCCATGCTAGCCCGTCAAGGCAGGCTGATAGGGACATTGTTTGAGTTGACCTATACCAACATGGCAGCGACGAAAGAAGGGAAAGCGGCATTTGATGCGGCGCTCACGTCAGCTAAGCAGAAGATGGCAAAGGCAGTAGAGAAAGACGAGCGCGACCTGGTGGAGGCAATGAAGCGAACAGTAGAGGCAGCGGGAGGCAAGGCGAATGTCTGAGATGAAAATCACAAACGACAAAGAGCGGATGCTGATACTGAGCGCTTTGATAAGTCACGCTTCCAAGTGCAGAGAGACAATCAAGCTGCATAGCGAAACAAAAGAAGCGCTGAAAGAGAACGCGATAGCGCTGACAGCCGAGAAAGCCAAGAATGAGATGGAAGAAGCGCTAACGATGATTGCCAAATACTACGGCTTGCATCTAGGCAATTCAAAATTCTACTGCTTGAACTGTGCGCCCGCCGAGGGAGAAGAGCATGAGCGGATGACAGAAGCGATGTTTGCCAGGTGGAGCGAGTGCAGCAGTTGCGGCAAAGGTGCTTACTATTTCGTAGAGCCGAAAGTTAGCGGAGGCTGACTACTGTGGTAGTAGTCAAACACAAGTACATACCAGGGCGGAATCGGGGCGGCAATGTAGTGTCGATCGGTAAAGCGCTTGCACACGTAAGGTACATCCAGCACCGCCCAGGACCGGACAAGGAGCGGGGCGGGCGGGAGTTGTTCGATGAGAACGGCGACCGGATAGACGCCAAGGAAATGAGGAAGGCGATAAGGGAAGCGGGCAACGACCGGGTGGTGATACACAAGCTGACACTGGCACCGGAGATAAACCCGCAGGACAAGAAAGCATTTACGCGCGATGTAATGGCAAAGCTAGGGCAAGACATGGGGCGGGATTTGAGGTGGTTTGGAGTCGAGCACAACAACACCGATCACCACCATATTCATG
>JALHRC010000024.1 GCA_022841645.1 Minisyncoccota bacterium | reverse complement strand
GGGTATCGTCAGGAGCTTCGCTCGTAAGTTTAATTGAAAACCAAGGTTTTCAAACTTTCCTTGTGGCTTCTCGTCTCCCCGCTGCAGAGCAGACGGGGTAAGTTTTAGGAATCTACGAAGGTCAGGCCTACGGAAATGTGAAAGATAGCACCGGATGACAGTGCGCCGTAAGGCACTGGGATGCACATCCAGGAATAACATTGGTTCAGAGATATACTCTCTAAAAATCAATCTGCACTTCTTGCCCGAGAGAGGGGGCGACGGCAGGTGCGCCGAGGTAATCGCGCAGACGCTGGGTGAGGAAAAGGGACGAACGCTCCTCCCCCATGACGACGTAGATCCCCTTGGCTTTCTCACCCCCCGTGGCGACAAACTCAAGGAGCTGGTCGCGATCGGCGTGGCCCGAGTAACCAGTGATGCGTTCGATACGCGCCTTGACTTTTACGAGCTCACCGTCGATAGTGACCTTCTTTGCCCCGTCTTGGAGCAAGCGCCCGATTGAGCCCACCGACTGGTAGCCCACGAGGAGCACGGTGGTTTTGGGATTACCCAAATACCGCCGTTCGTGCCGACGGATGCGCCCTCCATGGCTCATACCCGAGCCAGCGATGATAATTTTGGCTCCACTCACTTCATCAATCTCACTCGATTCTTTCACGGTGCGGGTAAAGGAGAGGCCGTCGAAGGCGAAGATGTCATCGCCACGCTTGATTTGTTCCTGCACGTCGGGGCGCACGTAGTGGACAAAGCTCCGGTAGAGCTCGGTCACCTCGATCGCCAGTGGCGAGTCGAGAAACACCGGCAGGGGTGTAATGGCGCCCAATTCCACGAGATTATTAATCTCAAAGAGCATGGCCTGGGTGCGTTCGAGCGAGAAAGCCGGAATAATGAGCGTACCACCCTTTTTCTGCGTCGCTTCGATATGCGAACGCAACAGGTCGGATCTTTCAGAAACCCCTTCGTGACTGCGGTCGCCATAGACACTCTCCATTACAAGATAGTCGTAGCCCTTGGGAATTTCCGGGGCGGAAAGAAGGGGCTGCGGGACGTTCCCAATGTCACCCGTGAACACGATGGTTTTCTCGCCACGGGTAAGGTGGAGAATGCCCGAACCAAGGATGTGGCCGGCGTTTTCGAAATGGGCGTGTACGCCATCAGGGAGCGTGAACTCCTCGTGGTACTCGACCGTTTTCCAGGCGGCAAGGGTGGCGTCGATGTCGCGCGCTTCGTAGATAGGGGTAGTGCCGTAGCGCTGCTCTTCAAACTGCATCACCTTAAGGGCGTCACGCAACATCACGGCTGAGAGCGCTTTGGTAGCGGCGGTGCTGTAGATGGTGCCCGTAAAGCCGTCACGCAAAAGCTTGGGCACCCTCCCGATATGGTCGGCGTGGGCGTGGGTAAGGAGCACCACATCGATGTCGGAAGGATCGTAGGCAAAGGGCTCGGCGTTTTGCGTCTGCGCAAAACGGTCGCCCTGGATGAGGCCACAATCAACGAGAAACGCGGCAGCGCCGGTGTCGAGGAGAAAATTTGCTCCCGTCACCGCCCCTACCCCACCATAAAAACCAAGCGTGGCCTGCATATTATGTTAGCTGCGACGCACAGTTAGGTACGCGAGGAGACCACCGGTCGCGCCGCAGAGGAGATCGATAGCGGTATCGACAGCGTAGCTCGGGTGCGAGCCGGCCACCCCATAGACATATTCAAATACTTCCCACGCCACCATAACCAAGAGGAGTCCCCACGGCAGCAGCCAATCGGCAAGACCGAGGCGACGACTCCCGAGCGAACGAAACATGATAAATCCCATAATGGTGAGGAAGCCGCCGGCGGTATGCATGGCCATGTCGTACCACGGCAGGTACCAGTAGAGGTGGAAACGCAAGGCCGCCAAATGAGCGGCGAGGAAGATAAGCGCCAGTGGAAAAAAGAAACCGGGACGAGCTGGTAGCACGCCCACAGTGTAGCATGTTGGAAATGGCCGCGGGGACGGGCTCATAGCAGCGTTCTAAATACAATTTTGAGTACCTCACCGGCAGGCATCCTCACAAAACATATTCTCCGCTCCCTGCCAGGCGACTACGCTATGAATATGTTTTGTGAGGATGCAACCAACGTTTGCTATCTAGCTGAAATTGAAAAAGCGCCTTCGCAGGCGAAGACGCTGTTTCAAAGGGAACCACGAACGTGTGCTCCTGGTAGGTACCAGGTGGGCACCCTATCCGTGCAATGGTTGAAATCCTCACGTTTCTTCCGAGGTTCTCAGAGTCGCACGAGAGATCAGGTAGCCCTGAACGTGTGTTAACCGGAACACACGTTGTATGTGTGGTTCCTTATTTATTGTAGCACAAACACTGACATCAGATAAAATTCATTTCCTAATGCAGAAAAAAGCCCGCAAGATGAGGCACGACTGTCTTTTCACCTGACTCAACACGGTCTATTGATTAGGCGGAAGGGTACCCGAGATGCGCGGCGCCGCCGAGCGAAAACTGGAGGCGTACTTAAATGTACGATGAGGGTTTGAGCGATAGCGGCAACAAAGCAGATGGGGTGCCCTTGCGACTAATCGCGGTCGCCGTCGAAATTTACGTCATACATAATCCGCTCCTGCGCTGCGGTGTAGTCCATAATCTCGTCGTCCTGAAGCCAGATCGCAATTTCGCGCTCGGCTTCTGAGACCATGTCGGAACAGTGAATGAGGTTGCGGACGGCGCGATTCTCGTAGGCGGCGTGGCTGTAGCTGTCGACAGTGTAGTCGCCGCGCAGAGTACCCACATCTGAAGTGGCAGGCTCAGTCGAACCAACAATTTTCTTGATAACTGCTACCGCTTGGTTACCTTCCCACACCATGGCTACTACCGGGGCCGACATCATGAACTTGGCGTTGGCACGGATGATGTCTTTGCCGTACTCGATCGGTTCTTTGGTAACCGGCAGGCCTTGTGCCTTGAGGTCTTCGACAATGCCATTACCCTTCTTAAGGAACCAGGCGTCGTCTTTGTTGTAGTGGTTGATAAGGCGTTCTTCATCAGCGCGGAACATCTTCATGGCGGTGCACTTGAGGCCAGTCAGCTCAAAGCGCTTGATGACTTCGCCCATGAGGCTGCGCTGGACGGTGTCCGGCTTAAACATGACAAAAGTACGTTCTTCGTGGGGGTGTTTGGCCATAAAAATGTGGAGATTAGTGGCCGCAGTATAGCTGGCGGTGGTCTTTTATTCAAGTTTTGTTTCGGCACTTCGAGTGGGGGCAATTCAGAGTTTTCACACCAGACGTACAGACACCTGTTGTAGTGCACTCACATTATAATACGATTGATCGTACTACTCTTTCTCTTTTAAAAGTAACACCACACTATTCCATTTAAATGAATAGTGTGGACCGAGTACATTTAAAGTAAAGGCATAAGCCATATTGCTTGAAGCTCTTTACATCAAGGTGACACCTTGATGATTTACGTCGCATAGCGATTTTAAATAAGCGCAAAAGTGCCTTAGTGACAAGGAGCCGAGGAGTGAGCACCCGAGCCGTACTGGCTGTACAGTGAGTGGTGCGAACGACACTGGCAACACAGTGAGTGGAGTGCTTTTGCGCTTATTTAGGCTGCGTGAGAATCAAAGGGCCATTTTCAGTGATCGCCACCGTATGTTCAAAATGCGCGGAAAAAGAGCCGTCTTTGGTGTAGACACTGTAGCCGTCGCCAGCATCATCAAATACCACGTCCTTCTTGCCCACGTTTACAATCGGCTCGATGGCGTAGACGTGGCCGACTTCAATGAGAGGGCCGGTGCCGGCAGTACCAAAGTTAGGAATGGTGGGCTCTTCATGCACCGCGTACCCTACCCCGTGGCCGCAGAGTGCCTCGACCACTGAAAATCCTTCACCTTTCACGTAGCTTTCGATAGCGGCACTGATATCGCCAATGTGTCCGCCCGGCTGGGCTGCCTTCACCCCACGTACAAGCGCCTCACGCGTGACCGCAATCAACTTCTTTGACTCTTCGTCCACCTTCCCCACCCCCACCGTAATGCCCGAGTCGACAATGAGTCCCTCGTAGCCAATCGTCATATCAATATTCACCACATCACCGTCGTGGAGCACGATGTCAGCCGAAGGAATGCCGTGCTGAACGCAATTATTGACCGAGATGCAGACGGCGGCCGGATACGGGTGCGGAGCAAAGCTGGGGTGATAGCCGAGAAGCACCGGCTCTACCCCCTTACCTTCAACCAGTGTCATGGCGAGGTCATCAAGATCAAGCGTGGTAGCGCCCGCGACAGCCGCCGCGGCAAGCTCCTTTAAGATGCCCGCCAAAATCGCCCCGCCAGTGCGTAGGCGTGTAATTTCTTCAGGTGTTTTTTTGGTAATCATTTAGGTAAGGTCGAGCGCTCGGCAAATCTGCTGGTGTACGCCATCGATAGAATCGATACCGTCGATGTCGTGCACGATGGTGGAGGCACGCTCGCGGTAGTAATTCACGACCGGTAATGTCTCGGTGCGGTACCAGGTGAGACGCGCTTCAATCGACTCAGGCGTGTCGTCGGGCCGAGCGCGGTCGAGCATGCGCGCACGCACCACGGTCTCGGGCGTCTCGAGATTAATGATATGGAGGGGCTTCCGATTATAAAACGATAGCGCACTTTCGAGCACAATCGCCTCTGGCACGGTACGAGGGAAACCGTCAATGAGGAGATGATTGGTGTCGTCGAGGTGGGTGCGCATAGCGTCACTCCAGAGATGTACGGAAAGAAACAGTGGTTGGAGAATACCGGTATCAAGGGTCTCTTTCACATGCTCTTCGGTGTACCCCTCCGACTGCGCCGCCATGGCGCGGAAGCGCCGGCCCGTCTGAATATCGACCACGCGGCGGGTAGGGTCGTGCGCCGTAAGAACCGCATCGAGCTTATCGATCTGCGTACCCTTACCACTGCCTTGGGGGCCGATAAAAATGACGGAGAGGGGTGCATTCATGAGAGCCAAATTAATTAGATTGTAAGTAGGTAAAGATTTGCTGTTGCACTTCCTCGGGCGAGAGCGATCCATCGACATCGATAAGGGTGCCTTTGCTACGGAAAATTTCGATCGAGTGGGCAGTGTAGGTACGATATTCCTCGAGGCGCTTCTCGACCGACTTGGGAGAGTCGACCACGTCCCGCGCCCGGGCTTCGCTGCGCGCTCGCACCTCGTCGTCACTAATTTCTAAATGAAATACTACGTACGGGCGGCCCAGCCACTCATGGATGTCGTGAAAGAGCTCGGCTTCGTTGGGCTTTTTGGCTACTGCTTCAAAGACCACGCGCTCGTGCTCAAACTGACTGACGAGGGCATGGGTCATCCAGTAGGAGGCAATCCATTCGGGAATGAGGTAACCACCCTCGTACATAGCCTTCATCTTTTTTCCAAATACCGTTGGTTGGGTGGCGGTTTCCCGTACCTTGTTGCCGTTGGAGTACAATACGCCACCAAAGTGACTGACGATTAAATTGGCTTGTGTTCCCTTCCCAGAAGCAATTTTGCCCATGAGAACAATGCTTTGAAACTGCGTGCGATATTCCATATAAGACAACGTCGAGGGTACCAGTTTTTATCAGGTGACGCAACAATAACGCTCACTTATCTATGGTATTCTAGGCGCACATGAAGAAAAAACACATCATCACGATTTCTGGAAAGCCAGGCAGCGGCAAGTCGTCGACCGCCGATAAGGTAGCCGAGCTCCTCTCCTACACCCGTCACTCCTCTGGCGAAATGGTGCGCACCCTTCTGAGGAAAAAAGGCATGACGCTCGAAGAGTACAACGCCCAGGCACAAGACGATCATGACCTCGACGCGCTCGTCGACAGCAAACTGCGTGCGCTGCGCGACCTCAATGACATCGTGGTTGATTCACGCCTGGGCTTTTACTGGATTCCCGAGTCGTTTAAGGTCTATCTCGACCTCGACCTTTCGCTCGCTACCGCCCGCATTTATAAAGATACGGTGACCAACAGTCGTCGCTCCGGAGAAGGGGCCGCGACCCTTGATGTCGTAGCCAAGATGGTGGAAAAGCGCGTCCGGGATGAACGTTCCCGGTTTACCGCCCTCTACAATGTCGATCCATACAATACCAGTCACTTTGACTTAGTGATCGACACCTCACGCCATAGCCCGCAGACCGTCGCCCTCACCGTCTTTGATACGTACAAGCAGTGGCTTGAAAGCGACACCTGGAAACAAGTGCAGAGTGGTGTACCGATGGGCTTTTCATTCAAAAACGAATACTAGGGTGGCTCCTCAAACCATTCGGTTAACCGAATGGTTTCATCTTCCATAGTACGATCGATCGTACTATGGACGAAACAACACCGCCGGCCCCATGGGGCCGGCGGTGTTGTGTTTAGCTATTGATCTGTATCTTTCTTTCAAGCGTTTCTAAAAGCTGTCAGAGACGCGAAGCGCGAGTGAGAAAACTCGAGGTGTACTTTGATGTACAGTGAGTGTTTTCGAACGAAGCGCGCCAAAGTATCTGGCACTTTTTGGAACGCGACTAATACTCTCTGAGAGAAATTTGGGCATCAAGCCGTCGAATCAGGTCGAGCACGACGTTCACCACGATGAGTACCGCCGTACCACCAATCGCGAGCGCGGCCACACCGGTCGCAAACTGCATACCAATTGGAAGCACTGCGATAAGACCAAGGAAGGTAGCGCCCACGAGCGTCAGGCGAGTGATGAGCGCACCGAGGTATTCCACTGTGCTGCCACCCGGGCGAATGCCTGGGATGAAGGCGCCGTTGCGCTGCAGGTTCTTCGCTATCGCGTCGGGATCGAAGGTAACGGCTGTATAGAAGAAGGTGAAGAGGAATACCAGGACAAAGTAGGTAGCACCGTACCAGAGCTGATTATTCATGAAGGCCTGGACCGTGGCGTTCGCGTCCGGCACCCAGGTAAGCGACGGGAAGGCCGTTAGAATATTGAGCACCATGGTCGGAAAAAGCAGGATCGAGAGGGCGAAGATAATCGGAATCACACCCGCCTGATTGAGGCGCAGTGGCAAGTAGGACGAGCTACCACCGTAGGTCACCCCGCCACGACTCTGCTTGGCGTAGGTGATAGGTACGGGGCGTTCTGCCTCGGTCATAAAGACCACCGCGTAGACGATACCGAGCGCTACCAAAAGGAAGCCAGCGTACAGCGGAAGCTGCGACGCGTCGTAGTTGAGGTAGAGCTGGGTAGCACTAAGAGGGAGGGTCGCGACGATACCAGCAAAGATAATGATGGATACACCGTTACCAATACCGTACTCCGTCACCAATTCGCCGATCCACATAAGCAACATTGAACCAGCCACAATCAGTACAATGTTGACGATGAAGTCGAAGGTCGAAAGGCCCGAGATGACCCCCTGACTCTCAAGGAGCGAAAGGAAACCAAAGCCCTGCAAGATCGCGAGTGGGAGGGTCAGCAAACGCGAGTATTGCGTAAAGCGCGCCCGACCAGCATCGCCCTCTTCGGTGTAGAGGCTTTTAAGCCGGGGACTCATCACTGTCATGAGCTGCATGATGATGGAGGCCGTAATAAACGGACCGACACCCAGCATTACAATCGAGAGATTCGCGAGGCCACCGCCAGAGAAAATGTTGAGGAGGCCGAGGAACTGATTGTTCGCGAAAAACTGCTCGAGCACCGCCTGATCCACCCCAGGAATCGGAATGGTAGCAAGCGCACGGAAAACGACCAGCGCACCGAGCACAAACAGTACACGGTTGCGCAGGGTTGGATCGGTGAAGATAATGGACAGTTTATGAAGCAGTGTCTGCATAGGAAAAGGCGTTACGGCCTTATTGTACACTACCTCCCGCCGCTACAATGGCGGCCTTGGCGCTCTCTGAAACCTCACAGCCACTCACAGTAAGAGACTTAGTGAGACTACCGCGAGCGAGGATTTTTACCGGTGGGTGCTTCTTACGCGCTTGTTCAAGCAAGCCCTTCGCAAAGAGGGTACTTGGTGAAACGGTCTCGCCAGCACTGTAGGCGGCCTCGATACGATCGAGGTTTACTACGACCGGGCGCACGCGCTCGGCATTGACGGCCTCGGCGCGATTCACGCCATGACCACGCAACTTTGGCAGACGCTTGATGATGTCACGCATTTCTGTACGTGGACGACCACCAGCACGCGCGGTCTGACCCTTGTGGCCACCGCCCGACATCTTGCCTCGCTTACCACCGCGTCCAACGCGGCGACTCCCTTTGCGCGCCGGAGCACGCTTAAGTTCATGTAACTGCATACTAATTCTTCTTTAAGAGTTTAAGGGCCTCCACAGCAGCGCGCGCATTGTTGAGCTTGTTCTTGCTGCGCGAGAAAATCTTGGCGGTTACGTCCTTGACGCCACCGAGTTCGAGTACGGTACGGACTGAAGAACCAGCCACGAGACCACGTCCTGGTGCTGGCATGATCATGACCTCACTCGAAGCATACTTGGTATGCACGTCATGAGGAAGGTGACCATCCTTGTTGAGCGGAATGATGATCATGTGCTTCTTGGCGTCACGCATGGCTTTGTCGATCGCGAGTTGGGTGTCACCGGCCTTGCCGATACCTACGCCCACCTTGCCGTTTTTATCGCCAAGGACCATCGCCACGGAGAAGTTGAAACGACGACCGCCAGCCATCACGCGCGTTACGCGACGGATGCTGATGATCTTCTGATCAAACTCGGGTCGGGTGCGCTCAGGACGGCCACCGCGGCGGGGGCGACGATCGCCGCCACTGCCACCACGGCCTCCCCTCCGGTCGCCACTACCAGCTCGTCCACGTCGTCCGCGCGGGCCGTCGCTCGGTGCCTCGGTAGAGGCGGGGGCGGCAGCGGGTGCATCGGTCGAAGTCGGCACGGTGGCCGCTTCGGTGTCCTCCACCACGGGGGTGTCGGTTATAGCTTCCTGCTGCTTATCTTCACTCATAAAATTAAATTATTGTTATTTCCTAATGACACGGTCCTTGCGCTTGCAAAATGGTGTTGTCTTCGCGAAGCGCCAGCGAGAAAACGTGAGGTGTACTTATTGGTACAGTGAACGTTTTCGAGTGCCGCGCGACAAAGAAGACGAGACTATTTTGCGAGTGCAACTAGAACTCGAGACCGCCCGAGCGAGCCCCCTCAGCCACCGCCGCGACGATACCCTGGTAGCGAAAGCCACCACGATCGAAGACAGCCTTGGTAACATTGAGAGCCTTGGCCTTCTTGGCCATCGCCTCACCCACGGCCGCAGCGCGCAGAAGTGGCGTGTCGCCCTTTTCAGTGCGACTGTCGGCAGCAGCGAGCGTAGTGCCCGCACTGTCGTCGATAAGCTGCGCGTAGACAAAGCGGTTACTGCGATAGACGCAGAGGCGCGGGCGCTCGGCAGTACCCGCCACCGCAGCGCGAATACGCCGGTGACGTACCACACGCTGAGCATTTTTACTGTGTTGTGTGTGCATACGTTAAGCCGCCTTCTTACCTTGCTTGCGAATAATATGCTCGCCACGGTAACGAATACCCTTGCCCTTGTACGGCTCAGGCTTCTTCACTTTGCGCACATTGGCAGCAAACTGTCCGAGTGCATCTTTGTCGATGCCCATGAGCGTAATCACACCCTTCTCTACCGCCGCACTGATGCCCTCTGGAATATCAAGTGCTACTGGGTGCGAGAAACCGACCGACAGTGCGAGCTGCTTGCCCTTCACTTCGGCACGATAGCCCACGCCTTCGAGCTCGAGAATTCGGGTGTAGCCCTCCGTTACGCCGGTCATCATATTATGAAGGTGCGCAGCGTACGTGCCCCACAGCTTTTTGCCGAGGACTGAATCGCCTTGCGGGGTCAGGGTAACTTCTCCTTCCTTGACCTCAAGCGCCACTTCTGGACGCAAGACACGAGTCAAGCTTCCCTTTGGACCAGTAACGGTGAGAAGGGATTTGGTACTTTCTACGGTGACTCCTTGTGGAATCACGATCGGCTTTTTTCCTAGACGACTCATATTTACCAAATGATGAAGAGCTCCTCACCACCGACACGCGCCTCCTTGGCTTCCTCGTTTGTGAGGATGCCTTTAGGTGTCGAGAGGATGAGATGCCCCCTACCAAACTTAACTTTGTGAATAGAATCGACCTTTGTGTAGAGACGGCGTCCGGGCTTACTGATCCGCTTTACGCCGCTGATGCGGTGTGCCTTGCCTTCGTAGGCGAGGGTGATCGCAAGCGACTTCTCGGCCTTCTTGCCCTTCTTTTCCTTTACCTCAGCTACGTAGCCCGCAGCAGCGAGCTTGTCTGCCACCGCGTGGCGGAGCTTGCTGTACGGCACTTCCACCTGGGCCTTCCCGACCATGCCAGCATTCTTGAGTTGAATGATGAGGTCGCCGATTGCGTCGCTTACCATGATGACTTCTTAATGCCTGGTATATGTCCTTCGTGGGCCAGTTCGCGGAAGCAGATACGACAGACGTCGAAATCGCGCATATAGCCTCGCTTACGACCACACAGCTTGCAGCGTCGTACGATACGACAAGCGTACTTTGGCGTACGCTGTGAACGTACGATAATTGATGTTCGTGCCACTTATGGGTGATTAGTTGGGTGGGCCGTATCACGTAGAATTCGTGACGTGCCCCTCATAATGCCTGCGTCAGAGGCCCTAAAATGCAAAACATTTGCATTTGTATCACCTTCTGAGCAGGAACGGCGGGTCATTTCCAGAGAAATATGACCCTAAACCGCGTGCGGCAAGAGTATCAAAATAAGGCGATTTGTCAATATAAAAAAGAAAATCCCCACCCAGTTTCCCGGGTGGGGCGTCTGTGGTGGCGGGGGCGTACGCCCCCCCCCCCCCAACCCAACTCGCACCCAAAATCAAAAATCACGCACCCCCGCGGGCCCCTC
>JALHRC010000023.1 GCA_022841645.1 Minisyncoccota bacterium | reverse complement strand
GCGGCGTTTCAGCGAGACGCAGCGGATACGCGATGGGGATGGCGGCGAATGGCGCTTTTTGGAGGATGATGGTCGGGTTGTGGTCGCGCCGCCGCATGTGTATATCCGGGAATTTTATTCCAACGTGCCGATACCTCAGACCACTCCGCGTCGCCGGGTTATCGCCGCAACTCATTCACTTGCAGCTATGGTATAATAGAGGCAAATCTATTACAGCAATTTGGGCAGAACCAGCCGCCCACGTCTCCCAAACTCAAGCGGCTGGTTCTCATCGTGTCAGCCAAAAAACACGCGCACGATGGCATAGAGATTATATCTATATCATCGTGAGGCGTATAGCGTGATAAGCAAGGCATATCAGGGTAAAATGGCAAAAAGTAGCACATCGTGGAAGAAAGGTATGTCGGGCAATCCCAAGGGCAGACCGCCGAAATCGCGGGCGCTGTCTAATTTGCTGGCAAGTGGCGCTCGGATGCAAGTGGTGATTCCGGCTGATGGCGAACGCCCGGAGATGGCTGTGCCAGCCGGCGATGTGCTGGTACAAAATCTGTGGGAAGGCGTAACCACTGGCAAAATTACTTTCCCGGATGGGCGTGTGATGGTGCTGGAAGCCTCGGACATGGTGGCATTCTCCAAAATGCTAATGACACAGATTGACGGACCCGCACCCGCTGCGCTGGACGTAACCAGCGGCGGCAAGCCTGTCGGCATCCAGCTAGTCGAAGTTATAAAATCCTCTGAAGAATCCTCGTAGTTATGGGCAAACTCTATCAGGTCAATGGCAGGAAGGTGACGCTCAACCTGCATCCGGGGCAAACTAAAGCATGGGATAGCCAAGCGCGGTTTGTGTTCATGCTCGCAGGCAGCCAGGGGGGGAAGACCAGCTTCGAACCTTGGTGGTTATGGCGCGAAATCCAGATGTGCGGTGCAGGCGATTATCTCGCTGTGACTGCGACATTCGACATGTTCAAGCTAAAGTTCTTGCCAGAGATGCGCGAAGTCTTTGAGCATGTGTTGGGTCTTGGACGCTATTGGGCAGGCGATAAAGTTCTCGAATTGAAAGACCCGCGTACAGGCAAATTTTCGGCGAAGCGTGCCGATGACCCGATGTATGCTCGAATCATCTTGCGGTCAGCCAGCGCCGGGAGCGGGCTGGAGAGCAGCACAGCAAAGGGCGCGTTGTTGGATGAGTGTGGGCTAGATGACTATACATTTGATACGTGGCTGGCGGTGCGGTCGCGGGTAACGCTCTACCAAGGGCGGGTTTTGGGCGGCACCAGCTTGTATAATCTAGGGTGGATCAAGCAGCATATCTTTGACAGACGCTTCGAGCCGGACAGCAACATTGAGGTAATTCAGTTTGATAGTATGGTCAATCCGTCTTTTTCCAGAGACGAATTTGAAGATTTGCAAAAAACTGTGCCGAAATGGAAATTCGACATGCGCTGGCGTGGGCAGTTCGGGCGTCCGGCTGGCATGATATACGGGGACTTTATTGATGCCTTCCGCGAGCAGGGCGGGCATAAGGTCAAACCGTTTAAAATCCCGAAAGAGTGGGTGCGGTATGTGGGCGTTGACCCCGGCGCAGTCAACACGGCGATGATCTGGTTGGCGCATGATATCAATACCAACCGGTTCTATCTGTACCGAGAATCGCTGGATGGGGGCAAAAGCACGCCCGAACATGCAAAGGGCGCGGCACACTTGGCTGAAGCATCGGGCGAATATGTGCGACTGTGGTTCGTGGGGCAGAAGGCGGAGACCCAACAGCGCATGGACTGGATTGCGGCTGGCGTGCGGAATGTGCGCGAGCCAAGCGTGCATGATGTCGAGAGTGGCATAGACCGCGTGATTGAGTTGTTCAAGCGATTCCGGCTGTTTATCTTCGAGGATTGCGAGGGCGTTCTGGATGAGCTGGGGCGCTATCTGCGTGTGACCACGCCAGAAGGCGAAGTCACAGAAGTGATTAAAAACAAAGAGAAATTCCACAGGCTAGACGCGCTGCGGTATGTGGCGATTGGCGTGACCGCGCCTGCAGGGTCGGGCGTGTGGGTATAGGGAGTGGGGAGATTATGAAATTTAAAATTCGGCGCGAAAGTGCGGGCGTAAAAGACTACTACGGAAAACCGCCTACGGACTATAAACCCCTCACCTCGCACATTGCAAAGTCGTTATATCTTGATTATACCGAATGGGTTATTACGCTTAATTCTTTTAAAGAGCTTCAACTATTTGCTGATTACGAGCGACAAAAACGCCCGTGCGCGTGGAATCAGCGCGGCGTCCGATTGGAAATTGTATTCCCCAAAAATAAGCAAGATGTAGGCAGTATCCTCATCATGGACAAAGAAGCAGAGAGTCTAAGTTGGAGCTAATTTGACAATCTTAGCTCATGCGTGCTAAGATTAGGTCTGCATATTTATTGTAACGTGGCAAAACGGCGCGGTCTTATGGACAGGGATGTATGGGTGCAAAGCCCGCCGCGCTGTCATGGCGATGTTTGTGGCGGTGCGGTCTATACGTGCCTAGAACTGCCAAACCTAGCCAGAGCGGGTGATGCCCAACCATCTTCGGTTGACAGCGAACATCCTGTCAGGTGAGTCGCTCTCACGCAGCTAATTGGATGCATTCACGCAAACCCCCTCATTTTCGAGGGGGTTTTGCGTTATAGCTCATCCGTGCTATAATAACGAGACAAATTCGTGATTATAAATGTTTGAAGTATCCCGCTGATTGTGTACAAGTCAGCGGGATTTTTTTTGTTCATAATTTCGCCACTTTTTGCCAGCCGCCAGACATCGGCTCGTGCTGCGATTTATGGATTTCTTGCTGAGAAATGCCCGTTCATAAAATTGCACTATTCGCCAAGCACCAACGGCGACTCGGTATCCCGGTGAACTTCCACAATCTGAATGTTGACCGGCTGGTGCAGCTCTACAGTTGGCAGCCGCGTTAGCCCCATGAGCGCATTCTGCCTGTCCATGATACTCAGCACCCTATCCAAATGTGGCAAGCTGCCGTTGCGGGCAGGGTCCCAAACGCCATTGAGCAGCACATCCAACCGCCGATACTGGACGTGAAGAAATTTGTTCGCGGTATCGGCGTAGTGGTCTTGCCACTGGCTAACGATGGCTTTGACATCGCTTGCCACTGTGGCAGGCGATACGTTGAGCGCTTCAGCGATTTCGCGGTAGGTGGCACCGGCAAGGAGGTTGGTGGCAACGGTGCGGCGGCGGTTCTCAATGGCAATGCGGCGAACTGTCAACGAGTGCTTTTGCTCTGGTGTGTAGCCCATTATTCGACCAATTTGCCTAGCGCGGCGATATGGTCAGCGTCCAGCGATGCCAGCTTCTTCTTCAGCTTGGCGGCGAGGGCAGCCGGAATCGTGAGCGTGTTCAAAATGCTGGCGATAGGGACTTGTTGTTTCGGGTTTAGTGCCTCGCCATTGTCATCCAGATAGCCCGCCTGCAAGTCGTCCATGTGCTGAATAAAGATATTCAGGATAAGCATAAGGGCTGTGGCACTGTTGCGAACATTGTGGGCTTGCCCGGCAGCTTCCAGTGCATCGAGTGCCTTGTCGTAATCGGTCATGCTGGCAAGCCAGAAGCCTTTGGCGCTGGTGGCTTTACGAGCGCGGTCAAACGCTGCCTGCACCTGTTCGAGTTCGTGCGGCAGGAAGGTGAGCGCAATGGTCTGGAACTGCAAGCCCGCCTCGGACAGCGCGGCGATTTGCACACCGTCCAGCAGTTTTAGGCTCACATCATCCAACCCGGTATAGAGTTTCAGTCCGGTGTCGGTGATGCTGTCGTAAATCAATTTTAGCGTCGCCGGGTCATCCTCGCCAACCACAGCGTTACGCGATAGCTGTATCGCCTTACGTTTATCCGGCGGTAAATACTCGTCCGTAATCGTCACATCGATGGCGGGCAATCCGGCGACGACAGCCGCTTTGACCCGATGGTTGCCGGAGATGACCTCATAAATCGCATCGCCTTGCTCATCTAAAAGCGGCTGCTGTGTGATGTCGTCGTGCAGCCGCCAGGCGAAGGGTGTATCTCCGTGCAGCCCGCCATCTTCGCGCAGGTTATCCACCAGCCGGGCAAACGTCTCTTGGCGCATGTAGTGCGCGTTCAATTCCAGCAGCTTGATTTTGCGGGGGTCAAGCCGCATCGTGCGCGAATTAATCATGTTTGGCTCCGTGTTTTTTCTGCCAGCGAGATAGCGCCTCATCAAGTGACCACTGCCCGGCGAGGGCGATGTAATTCAACATGAATTTGTGATCCGGGTCGGCGGGTGTTTCTTTGCGGCTGTGCAGCTCGAACAGTCCGCGATATTTCATGGAGACCGGATTGTTCGTGAAGGCGGTCGTAAAGAGGTGGCGCACACGTCGCCCAGCGGTGCGCTCGGCGTAAATCTTCGCCTCGTGCGAGAGTGCCGCGTGCAAAATCAGCTTGGACAGGCGCGGGTAATCGGTGGGCGCGACTGCGAAATCAGACAGCAGGTAGAGCGTGTCGGCAGCCGCGCCGGGCTGCTGAAACGATTTGTTCATGGCGAATGCACCGATGAGCTTGTCGCCTGCAAAGACGCCCAGAGCAAGCGCCGCATCTGCTGGTTTTATCGTTGGATTCAAATAGCGAGACCGCAGCGCCCGGAATTGGGGAGCGGTCAACTGGACGAGTCGCAGGGGTGCAGCAATGTTATCGCCGGGCGCAATTGTCTGATAGGGCAGGGGCGCAGTCATTTGGTGGGGTACAACCACGCGAGCTGTCCCGGTGGAGGCGTACAAATATAGGGGGACGCCCCTATTAGTCGTTTGGCAACGTCCACGCAAATAGGGCGCGTAGTCGTCTATCGGGTAGGATGTGCCAATCAGCCAGCAATCCCGCGCCATGAGGTCGCGTAAAAACTGCTGGCGGCGTGCCTCAAAAATCTCTTGATAGGCGGGTGCATCCCAATCGAACAACACTTCCAGCTTCGCCCACATGACCGCGTAACCTTTGGCGAAAAAGGGCGGGAACGACAATACTGCGGTGTCTGCCGGCAGTGTGGGCAGCCAATCCACCGCATCGCCTGCGTGGAAGGACGCCAGCCGGAGCGGAGCCTCTTCGATGCGCTTCACGGTGCGGGCGTGCAGGTCATCCCACTGCTGCCGATAGCCCGCCCAGAGGCGGCGATAGTATGCATTATTTGCAATTTGCCCGGCGCTGGTGATGCCTTGTTGGAGGTTACTCAGCAGCATCAGCGTTGCAAGGGCGTCCGACTGACTGGCAAGGTAAGGCTGCAACCAGTGCCATTCTTGCACATGGGTACTTTTGAGGGACAGGCGAAACGGCTGCCTTGCGAAATACGCGCCCAGAGCGCAGGAATAAATAGATACATCGCAGCTATGGAGGGTAAATCGTTGATGCTCGTGCAGCGTGCGCTCAATGGTGAGGTTGCCTGAGCAGGCGATGGCGGCGGTATCGGTGCGCCAGCCCTGCGCCACTTCCGACAGGATTTGCCGGGCAGCTTGCGGTATTGTGCCTTGAAACATTTTTTCACGTCTCCCACGTTATGCTTTTAGCTTAACACGAGGCGCAAATGGATTCATATACTAGCCATTATAGGCAATCATAAGACCGCTTGTGCTAATTATGAGAACTTCCGAAATCGGGAAAATTGGTGGCAGATTCTTGGTTTTGGGGTATTGACAGATTTATATATATCTGTTATGATTAGTACATCAAGTGAGGCACTAGAGACCTTATAGTAGACAAGGATAAATCAAGATGAATTATTTTATAAACGCGACTCAGGTTACAAAAGCTGTGGCAGAAGCGTTTGCAAGTCGTCACTCTGCAACACGCCGCGAAGCTAAACTTTTAGCGCCAAACCGCGATGATGTGTTTTACGCAACTGTTGATTTTGTGGAACAAGATGAAATGTATGAATACCAATTAGAGAAAGTTGCGCGTTTTGCGGCGAGCGAAACGTCGGTTTTCTACGAAAGCAACGATGCAGAGGCGTATAAAGAAGTGTCGCTTTGGTCAAAATTTATATATAGTGCGGATGGTCACGACCCGGATTTTGCCATGAAAACACGGCAGCGGTTAATAGGAGCCGGATACCCGGCTAAATTAATAGACCGTGAGTATCCATTAACAAGCCACAGTGAATACAAAGCAAAAAACTTCCGCGAGGAAGGCATCGCTTCGCCGGAAGCGTGGATTACTAAATACGAGGCTAACAGTTTGTCTCTCTATCGCCTGAGCGATATAGCCCGGCGGTTTGTAGAGCGCGGTGGGGATGAATACGACAGACAGCACGCCGCGAACGAAATTGCTAAAACACTGCAACCGTTTGGTTATCGTGATGCACGTTCCGAGTTTAATGAACCACGACCATATCCTGTTTGGCGCGAGGAAATTGCTGAGACCGCAATTGAAGCATATTTGGAAAATTACACGCCGTCTTATCATCAATGGAATCCGGCGGGTTCGGCTCTTAAATTAGAGCCAGGAGTATCTGTAAAAGTGAATGTTGGAAATCGTAATAATCCGGTGTGGCAACCCGGCGTGTTTGAGAAAATGGTACAAACAGCCACAGGTAAATGGATGTTTGAGATTAAATTCTCAGAGAAAAATGTCCAGCGTGTGTCGGGCGAGGATATTGCGATTTAACCAATCAAAAAGCGCCTGCGGGAACAGGCGCTAATCTACGCTCTACGCGCAAAAGTGAATCGCTATCCTCTGCGGATAACAACACCGCAGAGGATACCAGAAAAGAGGGTAAATGAAAATCATTGTCGCGCTGCCGGACGAGTGGAAACAGCAGCTTAAAAAAATAACACCATCACGCAGCGATGGCGGGTTAAATGCGCTAATTCGGCGGTTGCTTGTGGAACACGCCAAAACACAAGGTATCACATTGATTGATGATACGAAAGCCGTTGGTGTGCGCGATGATTACGCGCAGCGGAAAACCACATTGGAGACCGGCTGGCTATCACGCCTGTATCGTGACCGCTACCAGTTGGTGGCGGTCTGGGACACGGAGGCAGGTCAGTTTATTTACCACCATTTGCACCTAGTGGATAAATTGCCATCCGGCACGCCATTGATGCTGCGCTGCGAAACGCCGATAGTGGCTGAGGTGGCGATTTACGCGCCGGACTCGGCAGACGAGACTATGGTTCGTCAGCAGGCGGCGATGGATTTATATGAGCAGGTAGATAGCCTGCTAGAGGAGTTTGCATCATGACCGAATTTGAAAAAAAGGTTGAAAATGAATATCGCCAGCAGAGCCATGAGATTCTGCTGGCGTATAACGAGATTAGTTTGCAGCGCGTGCCAAATGTCTGGCACGGCGCACCAGCAAACAAGGCGCGGGCGGCACATATTTTGGGACAGGCGGCGCTGTCGCTTGAATTGCAAAAAATGTGTTATCGGCGGCATGGTTTTGAGACGATGGTACTAACAGGCGATTGGCAACGTGCCAAAAAGCCAGCGAAAGCGAGACAAATTAAACCAGCGTGGATGACAGAGTACCCGCTGCTGGACGACCTGATTACAGACAACATATGCCGGGTGTGCGGCAGATGTCAATCCGACGGGGCGATGTTCACTACGCTCCGCGGCGGTGACGTGTGCGACGATTGCGTATAGAGAAAATTGAGGGCTAGTCCTCAAGCGCCAAGCCGGGCGCATGTCGTAAAATTAATCAGCCAATTAGGCGCATGACGCGCCGGAAAGTAAGTGAGAAGATGAGTACACCCAACAAGTATCACAATCAAAAATTAGCAATTTTTGGTTGGTGGGCAGAAGGCGCAAGTGAAGATGATGATATGGTGCTAATGGTTCGCCCCGAATCGTTACCCGCCGATTTCCCCGTTGCGCTTACCCCGTCAAAAATCGAAATTCACCCTTTCGGCTTAGTGTCGAACCATGACGAAATCATGGCTTATGATGGCGATACGACCATCGTGGTAGTCGAAATCACTGACCGCGCTTATGTGAACGCAGCGCGGGTTGAACGCCGTCGGCTCTTTTCAGAAGGCGCGGTTAATCGTGAACACCCACTGCTTGACAGCGTTCAAATTGACTTTGACCCTGAATAACCAATTAGGCGCATGACGCGCCGGAAAGTAAGTGAGAAGATGAAAATGATTATCTATCGTTTTTTTGCCAGCCATTGGGCGCGGCGTAATTTCTTGCCAGTGGTATCATCACATCACGCGCTATTGTTGCATAACGGGGAATTGCCGTCTATGAGTCCCAATCAATATCGGCATATTGGCGCGGTGGTTCGGAAAGACGGGGAATTTACTACTAACCTGCTAACAAGCGATGTGCAAATTCAACAGTCGGCACAGCAAGGGTTTGTACTGGTTAATCTTGGCTAACACTGAAACAACCGCCGCCGCGCTTATGTGAACGCGGTACGGGCTGAACACCCACTGCTTGACAGTGTTCAAATTGACCTCCATCGCCGAATAGTAGTAGGCGCTCATCTGTGCTACAATAACAGCACAAATTCGTGAGTTAGATGTTGGTTTTCCCCGCAGGCTGTGTACAGGTCGGCGGGGTTTTTGTTATCGCAGGTGGCGTTTTTTGTTTGCCTCTAGTAAGCCCCTAGGCGGGAGTCGAACCCGCTTCTTCGCAATCTGTAACCGGTTACAAGATTGCGACGCTTTACCTATAAGCTAGTCGGGATAGCAAAAATCCGGTTTGTTTGCTCATGCCGGGCAACCGGACTCCCAAAAACCCGCCTGCTGATGCCGAAGCCCGCAGCAGGAACGGTAGAAAAAAGGTAAATCCTATTGTCGATTATTATAGTCCGTCTGTGCCAAACGCGCAACTTAACTCCTGCAATATAATGCATAATATACGACAGGGAAGCGAAATATCTATTGGTATGTTGTTATCCCCCCTGAGCTAAATGTTAAAATTGTGTTAAATTTTATTTTAACTATGGCAATCTATAAGAATAAGTGTTATAATGTAATAAGATTAATCAATTAATCCACTACCCCTACTCTATCAAGGAGAGATAAACACCATTAACGACATCGCCCCAAGTGCGGCAAACACTTGGGGCGGGCGGAACTCGGTCAAAGTTCAACTACATCACTAATGGAGAGTATATCATGCCAAAGCAACAAGCACTAGGACTGCTAGATAAAAAGCTAGAAATCGTCGCCCGACGACACGGCGATATGTGGATTGTCACAGGCGAGACATGGCTGCGCCGGCGCACCTTCGCCGCACATGGCGCAATTTGGGATAAAACGGAAAAAGTCTGGATTATCAACGGCGATATGCCAGAGGAAATCGAACGACTCATTACACAGTGGGACTGGAATACCGCCGCGCAGCCGCCACAGACTGCGCCGGAAGTGGCAATCCCGACCCTACCCTTAATCCCTGTTGCCCCAGATAGCGGGTTGCCCGGATGGTTCGTCGCGCCGAGCTGGTGGGCAACTATCCAACTCTACATCCAATATCGCCCCGCAATTGCTGTTGTGGGACCGGCGGGCAATGGCAAGACGACAGCAGTTGAGCAGGCATTGTCTTTCCTCAACATTCCCTTTGTCTCTCTTTCGTGTACCGACCGGACAGAGGTTGTGGATTTGGTGGGAGGGACAGTCCTCACGGTCAACGGCGAAGAATGGCGCGATGGACTGGCGACAACAGCATTCCGCGAAGGCAAGGCGGTGGTACTGGATGAGGCAGACGCGCTCGACCCGCGCGTGTTTATGGCGCTGCAAAATGCGCTACAAGATGGCGGCATGGATGGCAAAGCCCGCTTTATCAACACCCCATCTGGTCGGGTGTATCCGGGTGATGCATGTCCTATCATCCTGTGCATGAATACAACAGGTGACGGTCCCAATCGCGCCTATGTCGGGCGTAATCGGTTGGATGCCGCGTCACTTGACCGCCTCTCCTACATCAGCACTTCTTATGAAAACGAAATCGAGATTTTGATTGGGCGTGGATACAGCCGATTCACCGCGCAGCGCGTGGTGGCATGGGCTTCGACCACGCGCCAGAAAATCAACGATAACGGGCTGTCAATGACGCTCTCGCCGCGCACGCTTTTACGCATGGCGCAAGGGATAGAGGCTTTTAGCTGGTCGCTGGAAACAGCGGCAGAGATGGAATTTTTTACCCGCATGGACGCCGATAAACAAAACATCCTGCGTTAATTATCCGGGGGCAGATTGCCCCCTTAAAGGTCATCCTCATGGGTATCTGGAAATTTGACGACTACACCAGCGCCAAAAATGAACGGGCGTTATCCATCCAACTTCACATCCGGGATATGCCCTCGCCGGCTCATGCCGTGCCTTTTCCGGCAGACCTGCGCCAACAGGCAGTGCGAGCAGCCGCGCCATTGGCAGAAGCCCTCGCGGATTTGGGTGCGGAACTGCGGATACGGCGGGATTTGGTCAGCGGGCAGCGACTTGACCCGCGCAAAAAACGCGCTATCGGGGCAGCGCTGCGGCGGGATGTTGTGGACATAGGCGAACTGCGACCTTACCAGCGCCGGGAAGCACAGCCCCATTTGCCTAAGATAGCGGTGGTGGCAAGCGCGGGCGTCGAGGAAGTGAATAAGGACAGAACCTATATCGGGCGTATCGCTCAGCTTGCCCTAGCTGTGGGCTGGGCGTGCGAGACGGTGGGCGTGGAAGTGACCGCGCATTTGTGTGAAGGACAATCATACTTATCTAAGTATCAGCCTTACCGCGAAGCGATGCTGGCATACACGCTGCTAGAGCCGGGACGCTTTACCCCACTGCCAGCCTATAACGTGGCGCTGGCACGCAGCCTGTTTTACAAGACTGGATTCAGGGGAGCGTATCAGGCAGATGCACAGGCGCGGCAAATGGCGGCGTACCTCATGCAGGTGGGACAGGTAAGATGGGCGGCTGCGTTCCTGAGCGAAAATGGCGGGAATGCGGTGCAATGGGCGCGGACGATGCACGATGCGGAACTCGTAATTGCGATTGGTAATATTACAGACGCAGGCAGCGGCGATATTCAGCTTGGAACAGACTTCGGCGTGGGCGAGGCGTGCGCGGAAATCGCCCGGCAAGCGCGGAGTATTATCCATTCATAATTGTTAAAATCGTGTTAAATAAGGTCAAAACACTTGCATTCATAAAGAATAAGTGTTATGATTAAATAAGATTAATCAAAAAGATTAATCACCCGCCCCAACCTGCACTAACAGGCGGGCGGGCAAATAACTAATTATCCTATAGGAGTATAACACAGTATGGCTACAAAACGCAGTGACGCAAAAATTTATAAAATACCGGTTGCTCAGATAATTCCGGGCAACAATGACCGCAAGGTTTTCGACCAAGCAAAGCTGGCAGAACTGGCGGCAAGCATTGCGGAACACGGGCTGGCACAGCCGATTACCGTGCGCCCCATCGCTGGTGAGCAGAAATATGAAATCGTTGCGGGCGAACGGCGGTTTCGCGCCATCAGTGAAGTGTTGGGTTGGGAGACAGCGCCTTGCATTGTGCGCCAGTTAAACGATGAGGAAGCCAGTGCGATTATGCTGGCAGAAAACACCAGCCGGGTTGACCTTGACCCTATCAGTGAAGCCAATGCTTACGCGCTGCGCGTTGAGCGGCACGGGTGGGATGCTAAGAAAATCGCGGAAGTGGCGGGTGTCTCGGTGGAACGAGTGCGCGGACGGCTGCAACTGCTGTTGCTGGCAGAAGATATTCAGCACTACGTCAAGACCGCAGCGTTCCCCATTAGCCACGCGCTGGCAATGGTCGAGCTGGATGTGAATCGCCAACGGATTGCGATGCGCGTTTTCAACACAGCTAAGTCCATGCCGTTGCTGCGCTTTCAGGAAGTTGTGGCAGAACTCTACGCGCAGCAAATTAAAGAAAGCCAAATCAGCATGTTTGACTTGGAGTTTAAACTCATCAACGAGGCGCAGTTGGAAGCAGGGTTCGCCCGGCGCGGCAAGAAAGCGCGGACAGGCGCACCGATTAATCCTCAGCTTCCCCCGGTCAAAGTGACCACAAAAGACGGTGCAGCGGATATTCTTGACCGCTACATCGCGGAACTCATTCAGCAAGGTCACGAAGACGCGGCGGCAGCCATCGGCACAGTGTATAACGCGCTGGTCGCTGGCAATTGGATGGGCGTTCCGGCGGGCAGCGTGTTAGCAAAAGCCGCCAGCGACGATACGACAGCGGGTGATGTCGCAATTGAAAAAGTAGACGCTGAATAAACTTATTCACAAGCAGGTGGGGGAGACCCCCCTGCTTTATCCAAAAGGCAGCGGCGAATGATTATCAATACCCTCTACACACTCGGTTACAAAGGCGTCCCCTTCCAGCTTCTCAAGGTAGCCGCGCAGACGGTGAATGTCTTGGTGGTGGACACACGGTATAAAGCCAATTCACCCGCGCCGCAGTGGCGCAGCGGGTACATGGCGAAGGAATTGGGTGGGCATTATCTGCATCTGCCCGCTCTGGGCAACGTGAATTACAAAAATGGTGGGGATGTGCTGATTGCTGACCCGGACGCGGGTGTGCTAGTGGTGGTGCAGGCACTGCGGGAGCGCAGCGTGATTTTGCTGTGCGCGTGCGAAAACGTGGAAACGTGTCATCGGTTGGTGGTGGCGAAACTGGTGCAGGCGGCTGAAACGTGCGACATCAAGCACCTGAGCAAAGTGGACTTGGAAACATGGACAACGCCTGTTCAGCCCTTTGATGTTCTGCCAAATATGGACTTAACACAGCGGGCGCTTGTGGAAGGCGTGCCGGAAAAGGTCGTCAAGCCCAAGCAGATACGACTATTTTAATCAGGGTAAATAAGGGGATAAACCCCCTTATTTGCATTTTCATACTTGACAACTTAGGCTTATGTGTTATGATTAAATAAGATATAAAACATAAAGAAAAGAGGAAATCATGGTGTGGTTTGCAGGCTATAAAAACGGGAACTGGATTATCACTGATTCTTGCAGTGATGCAAGTGCGTGGGAAGATGCTCACGATATGGATGTGCGCGAATTTGATAGCAAGCAAGCAGCGGTAGCGTGGGTATTCTGCTGCGCGGCTGCCGCCATCAGAAGCAAAAATAATTAGTGGTTCCCCCTGCTGTTGCTGAGAACAGCAGCAGGGGCGGTACAACGTCTGTTCAACGTCAAGAGGAATTATACCATGTCACAGGGTCAAAAATTTAGAGACTTGGCGCAAGCCATGCAGAAAACTATTGATGACAAGCGCCGCCCGCGCCTTGAGAATACATGGCGGCGGGCAAACATTGCAGCCAGCATTCGGGACGATGCCCGCAAGCTGGAACGCTTACAGGATAAATTGTTCGCTCTGGCTGATGCACACGACGCAGGTGCAGTGCCGGCACTGCTGCAACCACTTAAACACAAGGCACAAGTTCAAGCCATGCTGTACTACGACAAGGTGTATGGCGATTATGTTTTAAAGCAAACGGGGTATACCAATGCTGCGGATTATTTAGCGGCACGCGACCAGCTTCTCGCCTTGGGGAGTGCCAGCGCCGGAAAGAAAACCCAAGCTGATTTGATTGCCGATTTGGAGAAAGGGCTTTTGGGGCAGAAAATTCCCGGCTTTTTCCCAACCCCTTTGACGGTTGTTCAAGTGCTGTTGGCAGCCGCCGATATTCAACCGCGTGACCGGGTGCTAGAACCCTCTGCTGGCAAAGGCAATATTGCGGAGGCTGTTCGGCGCTATCATCCGACGGTGCATTTGGATGTGATTGAGATAAATAGCCAATTGCGCGATATTCTCATCGCTAAAGGCTTCGCCCCGCTGCCTACTCGTAACTTTTTAGAGTATGTGACAGGCGGCTATGATGTGATTGTGATGAATCCGCCGTTTGAAAATTTTCAGGATATTCAGCATGTGCGTCATGCGTGGACACTGCTGAAGCCGGGCGGTCGGCTGGTGGCGATTATGAGCGAGAGTGTTTTCTTCCGGCAAGATAAGATGGCAGAAATATTTCGTGACTGGCTGATTAAACATGACGCGATTGTCGGCTCGCTGCCAGAAGGCGCATTCAAAGAGTCTGGGACAATGGTGCGAACGCGCGTGGTCTGTCTTGAAAACCCCCCTACCCTTATCCCGTATCCGCCCATGAAAACACCTGCCCTAGCCTCTCCCTCTATCCCCACATCTCACATCTCGCCAGACGCGGTATTGCCCCCTTCTGAGACTGTCTCTACCCCCGCTTTAACCAGCGAAAACCAAAAACGATTACCGGGGTTTTAGGCGTTCACTGAGGGATTGACAAAGCGCGTATCGTGGAGATAGGCGCTTTTATTCTTCAGGAACAACCCATGAATCTTTTACAGCGCGTTATCCACTACATCAGCGCAGCGCCGCGACAAATCACCGTCAAAGCCGCACCCTATCTTTTTAACTATTCCAAAAATAGCCCGTTGTGGCAGCTCATCAATTACGATTCGTATGTCCAGCATGGGTTTGAGCGGAACTCGCTGGTCTATGCTGCCATTATGTATAAGGTGCGGGCAATTAACGCCACTCGTTTACGCGCCTACCGGGGCGACCCACAGCAACCGGACGCGCTGCCTGACACCCACCCGCTTGCCAAACTCTTACAGCGCCCTAATAAATTCCAGTCGTGGCTGGAATTTGAAGGGCTGAATCAGGTGTATTTGGATATAGCGGGTAACTGTTATGTCTACCTAGACCGCGCCAATCCCAAACAAGTCCCCGCCGCCATTTACCCGCTGCGTCCAGACCGGATGCGGATTGTGCCGGGCGAGCGCGAAATCATGGGGTATGTCTACATCCCCCAAGGCGCAACGGTGCAAAACGCCGTGCCGTTTTTGCCAGAGAATATTATTCATATCAAAATGCCGTCG
>JALHRC010000022.1 GCA_022841645.1 Minisyncoccota bacterium | reverse complement strand
GGACGTTGACCCTATTAGTACACCTCGGCTGAATGCATTACTGCACGTACACCTAGTGCCTATCAACCCGATCATCTCTCGGGGGGTTTAATGATTCTTAATCTTGGAGGCGGCTTCCCGCTTAGATGCTTTCAGCGGTTATCCGTTCCGAACATAGCTACTCGGCAATGCCACGGGCGTGACAGCCGACAGACCAGAGGTTCGTTCATTTCGGTCCTCTCGTCGCTTGTTCCCCTGTTTCCAGGAGCGCAGACTATATCTTCACCCGTCCACGTGTAAGTGGCGAGGGTGATGGCATGTTACCCATGTGAGCAGTCATTTTCAAAAAATGATTCCTCAGCACATGAGTCCAGCACGCAATGGCGCTGAGTCGTTACGGGGTCAAACCCAATCTTTTTAGCACATCATTCTTCGAAATTGCAGACTTGCTCTTATAGTTTTGAGCTTTTATCTCAAACATAAGGTCAACAAGTTTCTGTAATTCTGTAGGTTTCATGTCACGAATAAACTTTTTTTCTAAAAGCGTGCAGGCACTAATGAGTGCGGCTGCTTGCGCTTTTTTGAAACGAAGATATGGCGTAAGCAAAAGTAAAACATGTTGTACTTTTGCATATCCATTAATGCGGAGTTCGGTCATTCCATCACGTCGCCGTGATAAATAGCCGCACCCAAGCACTTTTTGCATCCACTGAAGTGGATGCTCGTGACGGGTATCTTGATAGAAACAAATTGTTGCCATAAAACGTATGCCCTGAACTGAATCAGCGCGCAGCTTTAGTTGCAACATTAAGCTTCCGTCTCCATCAAGGAAACCAGCAATGTATGCGTAATTGAGATTGAGTCGACTTCCCACGGTATTATCATATTAACATTCTGGTCCTCAAGCGAGTTTTATACACAAAGGACTAGTGTGTAAAAACTCTAAAACCAGAAGTAACGTAGACTTCACCGTTATAAGCCATGTTGTCATTATGGATCTCTCCATAAAGTAGCAAAATTTACTAGAAACAACTCTCCTCAAGAATCGACGCCTGCAGTAGATAGGAGACCAACCTGTCTCACGCATCTCGTTGACTCGCCTTACAGCGAGGATCGGACTATAGTTTCATCTGCTTGCGCAGATGTCTGACGTGTAGTCTCTACGGGTATTTCTTGAGAATTTCTCTTGAAACTTCCCTCGGTATTACCCTTTTACGCATTCTTGTACGTAAAGTCGGGTTCCACCGATATAAGTCAGCTTCTCAAACTACATCGCTGTAGTTTGCCGCCGTGATGATGTCTTTTCGAAAGGGGGTTGAATCCTTTCTCCTCGGGTTTAGATTGGTCGAGCATACTTCCGGAGAAATATGCTCGACGGTCTAAACCCAGCTCGCGTAACTTTTTAATTGGCGAACAGCCAAACCCTTGGGACCTGCTCCAGCCCCAGGATAAGTTGAGCCGACATCGAGGTGCCGAACTGTGCCGTCGCTATGGACGCTTGGGCACAACTAGCCTGTTATCCCCAGGGTAACTTTTATCGGGTAATCTCCGGCCGCATCTAACGCGTACCATCGGTTCACTATGCTCCGCTTTCGCGTCTGTTCGAGATCGACCTCTTACAGTCAAGCTGGTTTATGCCATTACACTATCGGCACGGTTTCCATTCGCGCCTAACCAACCTTGAGACCCCTCCGTTATTCTTTGGGAGGGTAGCGCCCCACTAAAACTGCCTGCCACGCACTGTCTCAACACGATTTTGTCGTGCTGGTTAGGAACTACCAAATTAAAGAGAGGTATTTCACTGGCGACTCCACGGTACCCGAAAGCCCGCTTCAAAGTCTCCCTCCTATGCTACACATTAATTCAATAGCCCCAATACGAAGCTACAGTAAAGCTCCTGGGGTCTTTTCGTCTATCTGCAGGTACCCGGCATCTTCACCGGGATTGTATTTTCACCGAGCAGGTCCTCGAGACAGTTTCCCACTCGTTACGCCATTCGTGCACGTCGGAACTTACCCGACAAGGAAATACGCTCTACATTCCCTTCTTCCCCACACTTACGCATGGAGACATTTCACGTAGGACTCTATCTTCACCACCATCTCATGCAAGCATGAATGCTGCGGTGCCAAACATTTGGTCTCTTGTAGGTTTGGTTTGGATTATCTGAGTACTTTCGTACCCAGAAGGTAACTATGGCTAGGCTGTTTAACCTATAATCGTTCCAATCCGTCGAGCGCATTTCAAAGAAATGCGCTCGACCTTAGAACGATTATAGTTATCGCTGACATTTACCGGGGCTTATACAGTCCAGCATGGCAATCCGAAGACCACCACACCCCCCGTACTTGACCTTCCGGCATAGGTCAGGCGTCACCCTCTATACCTAGACTTACGTCTTCGCAGAGAGCTGTGTTTTTGTTAAACAGTCGGCAGGAAATCTTTCGCTGCGGCCCCAACACCCGAAGGTGCAGGGCGGGCCTTATCCCTAAGTTACGGCCGCTATTTTGCCGAGTTCCTTGAGGACCTCTCACTCGTTCGCCTTGGTCTACTCGACCTTACCACCTGTGTCGGTTTGCGGTACGGAACCGTTATGCTTAACCCAAACGAAGTTTTTCTCGGAAGTGTGCTCTCCACAATCTGATCGGCCGAAGCCTCACATTTCGCTACACCTCGGGGTAATGTCTGGCGGATTTGCCTACCAGACCCCCTCAATGCCCCAACCCCAATCCAATAAGAGGCTGTGGGTACAACACTCCGTCCCTCCATAGGAACATAACAGTGTGCAGGAATATTAACCTGCTCTCCATCGGGTCCCCCGTTCGGGATTCCCTTAGGACCGACTAACCCTTCGCTGATCACCATCGCAAAGGAAACCTTGGTATTTCGGCGCGCGGGGTTCTCACCCGCGTTGCGGTTACTTGTGCTTGCATTCTCACTCCTCCACGCTCCACCGCGGCTCCCGCCTTGGATTCACTGCATGAAGGACGCTCTCCTACCACTCGTACTTACGTACGAATTCGCAAATTCGGTACTATGCTTGAGCCCCGATCATCTTCGGCGCAAGGACTCTTGACCAGTGAGCTGTTACGCTTTCTTTAAAGGATGGCTGCTTCTAAGCCAACCTCCTGGCTGTTTGTGAATCCTCACCTCCTCATTTTGCACTGAGCATAGATTTTGGGACCTTATTTGGCGATCTGGGCTGTTTCCCTTTTGACGCGTGGAGCTTCGCCCCCACCGTCTAACTGCTGCGCTATAACCACCTGGTATTCGGAGTTTGATAAGAACAACGAGATTTCTCCCTGTTTGCTCTTTCCAGTGCTCTACCCCCAGAGGGACCACGCAACGCCAACCCAAAAGCTGTTTCGGAGAGAACCAGCTATTACGGAAATCGATAAGCTTTTCACTCCTTACCACAAGTCATCCGATGGTTTTGTACGGCCAACCGGTTCGGGCCTCCACGAAGTATTACCTTCGCTTCACCCTGCTCATGGCAAGCTCTTTCCGCTTCGGGTCGTACCCCTGCCCTCAATTGTCGCGCTATTCACGCTCGCTTTCACTGTGCCTGCGTGGGATTACCACTTAGACGAAGGACAAAGGTACACTCGCAAGCTCATTCTTCAATAGGCACGCCGTCACCCATGCTTGCGCACAGGCTCCGACACCTTGTAGGTGTATGGTTTCAGATCTATTTCACTCCCCTCTCCGGGGTTCTTTTCACCTTTCCCTCACGGTACTAGTTCACTATCGGTCTAAGAAGATATTTAGCCTTACCGGTTAGTGCCGGTAGCTTCATTCGAGCTATTCATGTCTCGAACTACTCAGGAACGGAATCAAGAGAGACGTACGCATTTCGAATACAGGACTGTTACCTTCTGGGGTCGCGCTTTCCAGCGCATTTTCCTACACGTACATTTGTTAACTCTCCGCAACTAAATGCGAACTCCGCCCTACAACCCCGACCATGTAAACATGATCGGTTTGGGCTATTCCCGTTTCGCTCGCCGCTACTCAGGGAATCGCAAGAACCTTCTTCCTGGCCATAATGGCTCATCCACCGAAGTGGACGAATCTGACCAGAAAGAAAGTTCCGTTTTTTGCTTTCTATTCCTCTCGGTACTGGAATGTTTTACTTCCCGAGGTGCGCGTCTGCTTACACAGACTCCTATCGTAGATAGGAAGGTTTCCCCATTCAGAGATCTCCGGATCGTAGGTTGTGTGTCACCTCCCCGAAGCATATCGCAGACATACCACGTCTTTCATCGCTCTTCTTAGCCTAGGCATCCACCATACACCCTTACGTTCCTGCAAGGAACGCTGTACACCGCTGTACATATTGTGTGTTTTTGTGTAGCGGGGACGAAAAGACCCGAACCGAAGTTCATTAGTCTAACCCGCTACACAGTTTTACCTGACCATGTATCTTGCGACACATGGCACCCCGCGTGTGTCGAGCACGCGAGGAATTTTAGGGGGCAGACCTTATCGAATCTGCCCCGCTTAGGATATGTGATCGTAGCGGCCACTGCCGCCGGACGACTCCCACAGAAAAACGCGAAAGAGATTAAGCTCACACGAAACTGCAGGATCTTTCAACGATCACTTATCCTCGTTGTTTTGGTAAGAAAAAGGCCGCGTGGCCGCGGCAACATCGTAGAAACGAAGCTGGCGCGACTAAGCTTTTTTCTTACGAAACATAGACAAGTGCCCGCTATCTTATAGGAACGCGAAATAAAGTCAAGCGGTTCCTGTGGCCAAAACCAGGAACCGAAAAGTACCCCGGTCCCACGGGCGCGGCGGACGCCCCTAGGGCCGGGTCTTGCACGAATAAGCCCCGCAAAACCGAAGGTTTTGCGGGGCTAGATCACGGACCCGGTTATCTCCTCAAGGACTCGGTGGCTCGTCTTCGGTATGGTATTCAGCCCTACCGAGGGCAAAATCATAGAGATTAACCGCGACAGGCTGAGACTTCTTTCTTGAAGCGAGGTAGTTAAACCCAAAGCCATCGGCACGCAACTGTGTAGATAACTCGACCTCCCCTAAGGAGTAGAGTTTCCACACCAAGCGCACAAGTGGGTGTGAGCGAGCATGATGAACCTCCAAATGCCCTCTAAAGTAAATCACTGATTCACCCTTATGAAGACGATCGAGGATCTTTTCAGCCAAGTAGTCAATGCCCTCTTGAGAATCTCCAATGGAGTTAATGACGTTAAATGTGCCCTGCCGTAATTCACGAGCGGAAGGAATTTCCCATTCAGACCTGTTGTACTTCGGCATATGCTTATCTCCTGACATCAGGACAATTCCTGCTTCTACTGCAAATCTACCGAAATCACTTCCATATCGCAGGTAAACTTTTATCTCCATCCCCACCCCATAATTCAATGCTACTTTCAATTTACATTGACAATAAAGTTGTCAATAGCTATGGTAGAGACATGCTCATCGGCGACACCATCGACAATGGGATCCGCGGCCAGCTGCGGCGGGGTGAGGCGACTGCCTCCGACCTCGCTCGCTTCCTCCCCTACCCTCGCACCACTATCACCTATCGTCTCGAGCGACTCCTTTCTGTCCACCGGGTCGCCTTCCGCGTAGTGGGACGGTGCAAGCTCTGGCGCCTCGCAACCCGCCCTCAGCAAAAGAAAGATCTTTTTCAGATCTTTAGTGGTCCCGACTATTACGAATGTTATAAAGTCCTCCTCCTCACCCCGCCCCGTAGTACGGTCTATGCTATCCAAGGTGGTAAAGCAGGTAAGGCAGTGTTAGCATCAATACCCTCGTACTTTCTTCGCGAAGCACACGCTCTTTTTAAGCGACGAAAGATTGTTTTGCGTTCGGTAGCACACCGTGATGTATTTGGTGCCTTCGCTGGTCTCAGTGAACGGATGATACGTTCACATAAAGAACGTCCGCAGGTAAACAAAGTTATTGAAGGTGCTCTACTATCTGGCGGAGGTGAGCTCATCGCTAGTCCTCACGCCCTCCTCCTCACTAACGCCAAACAACAACGCGCGATCCTGATCAAAGACCGTGAGATCGTGCGGCTATGCCACGACACCCTCGAGCTTCTACACTCGCTGAGCGACACTCTCCCAAGAGTCCCTTAAGGTGTAAGGTAATACCTACCTTATCAGCGATTTCTTTAAACCATCGTTCGTAGCGAGAATCACGTTCTTTGAGAACCAGTATTTTTGGTTAAGAGCATCAAGTCGTCCGACCATCTGCGAGAGTTGTCACCAGAGTATTTACTGTTTCCCTTAGTTCATTTAGCTGCTCTGACACACTGAGAATATCCTCTTTGGTCGCTAAGACGTCCATTAGTTTTTGAATGTCTTGCTGCTCTAACATGTATTCATTTTAACACTTGCGCACTAGGGCGGGATAAACTGCTTTCCCTGTACCAGTAGGGTATCTTGGTAGGGTTAGACCTCTGAAACTGTTGTGATCACTTAAAATCTTCCTGGCGCATCTGGAACATATTCTTGATTTGAGGGTGAGTATTTCCAAAAATTCGCTTGGGCTGCCCAAATAATGCAGACACCTGCAAAAATGATTCCTGTCAAAATGAGTGGGGAATGGGCCTGTGTCCAATTCCACCATATACCAACCAAAGCGGTTAACGCGAACAGGTAGAGAAAGATATTAAATTTTAAGCTAAAACCAACGTAATAAGCACCCCATGCTAATATCCCAACAATAACTAGTAGCAGCAATGAAAGAAAGCCTTGTAGTATGAGCATACAGAAAACATTATACAGGACGACCTACCCCCTAAAGGCGCCCTGGTGGAGTTCGCCCCTGACATTAATACGGTCCACCAAAATCTGGTGTTTGTAGTCAAAAACGTCACGCATGAGTTTGTCATACATCCCGACACGGTAAATCAGTTCTTCGGAGGTCATCGCCGCAAAGCGGATTTCGATACCGATCTCGGCCTCGAGCGAACGAATGGCCGTCTCGACTTTGCTCTGGGAAAGCTTCTTCATGGCGAGCATCACGTCGAGTCGTTGCTCAAACTCGCGTACAAACACTCCTGCCACCGCGACGAAATCCAGCGGACCGGCCTTACGCAAATGGGAAAGAAGTGCCTTGCCGTTGATCGGAGCCGTCTCAAAAAGAAAGGTCTGCAGGGACTGGAGTTGCGGGAAGTTTTTATTGAGAGCAAAGCCCAGGGCTTTTAGTTTGCGCGACTTCCCCGGGATAGTGATGTAGAGCGAACGACGGACAATCACCTCGGCTTTCTCAAGCGCCGCTATTTCTACCCGGGCGGTGCGGCGTACGAGGCGCGCCCGGCGACACATATCGTCGAAAGTAAACTCCTTGGAGGGGTTAAAAAGAAAGAACCGTAATAGCTTTACCCGTGTGGGACTACCGAAGAGGATGGCAAGCGGATCAGACATACAGAAAATCAGGTGCCCGTCATGATAGCACAAGGCCCCTTCCCTGCCTCTTGTCATACCCATAGTGGTGGTTTGTAGTCGCTCTTAGCTTCGAAGTACCCCGAAAAACCCAGACACTAGGTCCGGGTTTTTCGGCTTTAGCAAGCAAGAAAGGTTAGTTTTAAGCTAACCTTTCCTCAGATCGTTACACTTAATCTGGCAGCTGAATTGTGCGAAGCTGGGGAACGACCGCTTCATCAATCTGGTAGAACCCACCACCATAGACAACTTCTTGCTCAGAGATTTGGTAAACCTTGAAGGTAAGAAATGTGCCGTCCTTAGTACGTTGGGCAAGCAAGAAACGTTCATCTCCTGCAGGACTAAGACGTGAAGAATGAAGTCGCTCACCTTTTGGTCTGTCGCGCAAATCTTCTTTGATTTCATAAAGCGTCTTACGTGCCCCAGTGACTAAGTCTAGACTCACAATTTCATACGTATCCATTAGAATAACTGTTTGAGGAGTTATAGTACTTGGAGGCACTACCGCAACGCATCCTAGATCAAAAATCTTTTCAGAGTCACTCCGATGTCTTAATTCTGACCCAATGCACTTACTACTTGATACCGAGAAGTCAACTATTTCCCAATCGTTCGATAGAATGAAACCCTTACACTCCTCACCTTTATTGCACTTTTTACTCAACTCCACATCCTTTGATGAGGTTGAGGTTTCAAGACCAGTCAAGGCTGACAGCGGTCGTTCGTATGACCAAGTATGTGTAGAAGATGATAGTGTCTCTAAAAGAACCGATACTATTTCGCCAGCAATATTCGCTTCTGCAACAGACTGAGCACCGTTACCAGAAGTGTGATCTGACTTGATTTTGCCAGACGCTTCAGTTTGTTGGTCGTTAGGAATTTTAAGACTTTGCTCAACGTTTATTTGATACCCCACGTACCCGCCAACAAACGGTAATACGATCACAATGAGCGCGATAGCCAGTCTTGAAAAAGTTGAGGTGCGGCATAGCGGACTATACCAAGCACAGGTCTCCTCTACTTTCATCATCGACGACACCTTATCCTGATTTTGTATTTGTGGTTCCATGAAATGGTAATATTATTCAAATATTCTATCATGGTGCCGATCGATCACTGATCAAGTGATGCGTTAGGTATCTCACTAGGTAACAACCTACCTCTTGTCGTACCCATGGGGGTGGTTTGTAGTCGCGAAAACCGTCCACACCACCTGCGATACAGCAGGTTTTACCTAGGTTACACTTGAGTAGTTCCCCGATATCGTTTTAAGAAATAACGCTAGTCATTTATATGTTTTCGCTGAATCTTAAAGACGTGATTGCTAATGTGACACTACCTGACAAAACTTTCACTGGAGAGTCAGAATACGACCTCATACGTGAGGTACGAGATTATTTAAGTGCCAATCACCACAATGCCTTTCCAAACCCCGTCACCGCTATGCGCAAGCTAGAAGATGCGGTTAAAAACGCTAACGGAGATACTTTAAGTGAAGCGTACAGTAAAGACTTAGACGAACGAGTTGAAAAACGACAAGTTACTGAGGATTCGGTAATAAATCCCATCAGGGAGAAATACCGCGCTTTACGAGAAGTATCGTCTCAGAAATATGAAGCCGAGCATCAAGGACTACTTGACCAGAAACTCCAAGCCGAGACTGAGGAAGCTAAAGAGCAGATACGACTTAAAGTTGACGAACTCACCTACACTCAGAGTCAGGATTTTGAAGAATCGCTAGCGCAAGAGCAAGCCGAAGTAGAGGCCGCGTTTAAAAGTCTACGCCCATCACTTTAGATGGTTTTATTTCTACAGCGGGGCCTATAACCCACAAATCAAGAAAAAGTCCTTGTCTAGTATATAGAAAGGACTTTTTCTTTATGCACGTATACGACCTCGGTGTCTAAAAACCGCTTTACCATGCTTATTTCTTTCGGATAAGTATGGCCGTGCAGCAGGTATCGCGGTCGCTTTTCTTGCACATATGTTCGTAACCCATGAAATCCCTGATGCGCAATTTCACTTGGCTCGTCATTTACACCGAAGGGTGGGCAATGGACCAACATCACATTGACCGTCGGAAACTCGGCAAGTAGCTGTGTAGCCTGTTCTTGAGTATACATTTTAGCGTAAGGATCGGTTTTATAGCGCACACAGCCTTCAAAGCCACCAAAGACTAGACCACCCAGGGTGAATGTACCGAGATGCATATTGATTATGCCAAGTGATTCAAAACTAGTACCTGAATCATGATTACCGTACACACCAAGCTTCGGAATATCTGTTACATTCGCTAATTCAGCAATATCAAAATAATCTAAATCACCGAGAGTCACAATCAAATCTACGTGCTCCCGTGCAAGGATACTGCTGATTTTTTCTCGAGGTGGGCGGTCAGCAATAGCAAGTATATGCATAGTTAAAAATAAGACTAGCGTTGTTGTAGCCTGCCCGCAAATCTTCCCACCGTCAAGGCTGCCTCTTGGCAGGCGTTTGCTGCGGCCTTTGCTTCATATCCTAATTGTTCCAACTGTTGAACGTCTTGATATCTAGAAAATTTTCCTCCGATTGCACTAAGATTTTCAGAAACTATTCTTAGAGTCTGTTTTAACCTATTTAAACTGTCGGGGTCATCACGTAATACGCCGCACCCCCTACTAGATATATCATTAAAGGTATTGGTAATCGCTCGTAGTGCTAATCCCAATTTCTCAGGGTTGTGCGTATGTACCGCCTCACTTAGCATTGTGGTTACTGTACGTATGCGACCCCCAGCACTTTCATTAAAAAATGCCGTGTAGTTACTTTGTTCGCGCTCACTAAGTACTCCACGGAGCCGAGCTAAATCATTGCTACAAAAAGACTCAATAGAATTTTTAGCTTCTTCAATCCCCGTTGCTACCGTTGGTTTCTCCCCTTCAAGTGCTGTTCTTTCTTGCGGAGCCTCACTCGTCTGTGCGGTTGCAGTAGCTCGTTCCTTTTCACGATAGGCCGCCAATAGTTGCTGCACTTTTCCAAGCACTCCCAACTCGGCCAAAAAACCACTCTCCCACCTTACCCCTTTACAAAACCGGCCAACCGAATTTAATAGCTCATCGGCGGTAACGATGACTTTATTTTCCCCGTCAGTTGTTTCAATACGCCCTAGCTCTCTAACGGTCTTAACAAAATCCGGAAAGTTATGAACCTCAGCCACCTGGGTCTTGAGTACCTCAAGTGAAGCGGGTGGTGGGCCTTCTGATGTACCACTTTCAAACATTAATTCAATATTATCATAGCGTCTTCAACATATATAAAAACCACCCAAAAGAGGTGGTTTTTATTAGCTCTTAGCTACTTAAGAGTTATTTTTGCTCCTCGCAAGTTACAAAGTGTTTTTATGGGCTCGGCCCACTGCGAGCACTAAGTACTTGTCGACACGCTCGCTGCCTCAGCGCCTTAGGAAAGGGCGCTTCGTATCGCTCCGCCTCTGGCGCTAAAGTCACCCAAAGAAAAAACCGGCATATACCGGTTTTTTCCAAATAATTCTGAAGGAATTATTTAAGGGTGACTTTTGCGCCAGCCTCTTCGAGCTTTACCTTGAGGGCTTCAGCGTCCTCCTTCTTCACGCCTTCCTTAAGGACTGATGGAGCGGCATCGACGAGGTCCTTAGCTTCCTTAAGACCAAGGCCGAGCACTTCCTTCACTACCTTAATAACCGCGATCTTCTGCGCGCCGGCATCAGTGAGCTCAATCTTGAAATCACTCTGCTCGTCGGCTGCTGCCGCTGCTGGACCAGCTGCTACGGCTACCGCTGCTGCTGACACACCCCACTTCTCTTCGATTGTCTTTACGAGTGTGTTGAGCTCGAGGACAGTCATCTTTTCTACCGCTTCGATGATTTGTTCGTTTGTCATAATCGGTGTTGAAATAAATAATTAGCTCGTCTGGGTCTTTGCCACTTCGCTCAGCACAACAGCAAATCGCTGACGTGGTGAGTTGATGAGTTGCGCAAACATGCCACGGAGGGTCTGTAGCGGCGGGATCGAGGCGATCTCGATCATTTCTGACTGACTCTTGTAGACGCCCTCAAAGACGCCACCAACAATCGCGAGATTATCCTTAAACTTGTCCGCAAACTCCTTCACGCCCTGGGCCGGTGCGATAGCATCGGTGCTGTACGCGACAGCGATTTCGCCATCAAGCGTTGGCATGGTGCCGGTAAAGGTATCACCGAAGGCGCGCTTCATGAGCGTCTTCTTGGCTACAAAGTAACCAACGCCCTTTTCGCGGAGTGCCTTTCGCATCGCGGTGGTGTGTCCCAGGGTGAGGCCTTTGTAGTGCACAAAGACAATCGAGGCGGAATCAGCGCGTACTCCTTCGAGTTTCTCGAGAATCGTTTCTTTCTTTGCTTTAGTAATTGCCACAGTAAATTGTATATTTACGGGTTAATGTTTCAGGCCCACGGTGCAAAAAAGCTGCGCTTTTTTGCACCCTAGGCTTCGACCCCAAACTAAAAAATAGATTGGACCTCGGCGGGCGCACCAATCGGTGCATTAGAGGGTGGCCTTTGCGCCGCCCCACCAGCTGTCATGAGCCTGATGCCCGCTACTATAGCAGGGATTTTGAAAAAGAAAAGGCGCGGCAGGTTTCCCCGCCGTCGCCTTGGTTGCTCAGGCCGCTTGCCCATAGGCAGCGGCCTGACGTTGGCGATGTGCCTCACTTGCTCGTGCCCTTCGTGCTGGTTCATCAGCCATCCAAGCGGCCACGCCCGCTGCGCGCCACGTCTTACCCTCCTCGGTCAGAAGCCACTCCAGGGTACAAAAGAAGACGCGAGGTAAGGGCTGGGGCACGGACACGACGTGACAGCCTGTGTGCCAACCCAGCCTTGGGTCGAGCTGGCGTGTACCACATGCGGCATTACATTCGTGTAGTACCCCATGGAGCACACCGGAGCCAAAGTGCTTGCCGAGGTAGTGCCGGATCGCCCAGGCTTCGGTCACCCGAGCGCGCGCCATCCCGTCATAGTCACAGCGTCCGACATTGGTGCCAGTCCACTGGACCGCGGAACTGATCATGCCGATCAGTCGCGGATCAATGAACCCACACCAGAAGGCCCTCGGAAGCATGGGTTGCTGATGATTGTCCTGGCGAAAAATTTCCGCCGCGATCCGCACGATCGGCGAATCGGTTCCCTGGCGATTTACCGCCTCCCACCGCCGCATCAACTCGACTTCCAGAGCATTAAGATCGCTTGCTTCGAGCCGTTTACGAAACAAGATAGTCCCCGAACCAAAGGGCGCTAATGAATGCATGGTGTCTCTCCGCACTATTCCTCGAGTACCTTACCGGTGCTCCTGAGAGTTGTCAAAGCAAATAAATTATGAGTTCATAAAAAGAAAAGGCGCGGCAGGTTTCCCCGCCGCCGCCCTTGTCGACAAACAATAGGTTTAGTACCTCGCACCCCGCTTCTGCCTAGTCTTGATCCACTTCTGCGGGAACCCTAGATAGTACTGTACTCCAGAGACCAAGGCGCAGACCACGGCCAGCGCTATGATCCATAACCCCACTACCATGAAAGGCTCGCCAAACAGTAGCAGACCACAGCCCACCATCAAAAGACCAGTCTTTGCCTTAGCCAGCGGCAACGTTTTCAGATTATCAGCCCACACCTTGTCACGCGAACGTAAGTACGTGACCCCGAGGTCGCGCGCCATGATGGTGACGATGGCCCAGAAGGCCCAACCATTTATGGGTGCCCCATCGGTGTAGGCGAGCACGATCAAGGTCAGCACCATCATTCCTTTGTCGGCAAGCTCGTCTAGACGTTTACCGTAGGGATCATCATCCACCTGGCGGTACCGGGCAAGGTGTCCATCCCACCAGTCGCTCACACAGCAATAGATATATAAGACGAATACCAGTCCCGACAAAATAGTCAGCGCCGGCAACATGAGTACTGCGAATGCAAGCCGTGACCACGAGACGCCGTTTGGTGTTATCCTCGATGGTGTGCGGGCCGACACCCACGCCCCAAAGCGCTGGTTGTAGGCAGCAATGGTCGTAAAGAGCATGTTCTGATCCTCTCTCCCAACCCACACCTTACGCGTTTACGTACAAATTGAAAAGCCTGATTCGTCATGTATACTCTAGGCCACAAGGAAAGACGTGAACGGGGTGTAGCATAATGGTAGTGTGTACGCATGGGGTGCGTATGGCCCGAGTTCGATTCTCGGCATCCCGACGATTACAAAAACCGCGACCAAGTTTGGTCGCGGTTTTTGTAATCGTCGGGCTACTTCCCTTCCACTTCCTTCTTGATCTTCTCGGCCTGCCAGCCAACGAGGTTTGATACGATCTGGAGAAAGCTCGCTACCGCAGAGATGGCGAGGAAAATCACCGGGTAGATGGCAAGCGGGGTCAAAAGATAGAAAAAGGTGACCGTTGCGGCGATCCATACCCCGAGACACCACGGACAATGCACGAGTTCGTAGAGGGTTCGGCGTGGGCCGGCCTCCGGCTTTACGAGCGTGTAGCCACCCCGGGTCGGCGTGACGTCAGCAAATTGTTCGCGGAAAAACTTGGTAATAACGTCATAGACAAAGAGCCGTATGAGTCGCCAACTCGCCAAAGTAATGAGCGTAAAATCAACCAGCGTCAGGTCGGCAAAGGCAATGCGCGATTCGGTGTCGAGAATAATCACCGCCATCATCACCAAGACACAAAAAAAGACGGTGAAGACCAGTTGCCAGACGTATTGTTCGGTAATACGAAACATACACACCTATACCTTATCACGCACCCAGACCAGCGCCGATGATGAGCACGAGCGCTAGCGTACACGCTACTACCGCAATGAAACTGAAGAGGAATTTGTAAAAGGTCTGGTTGAGCATCGTGCACCAGTATACCATCACACCCGCAGAGTCGTACCTGCCCGCTTCCCCGCGCGGTAGCCACGGAATATTTGGATAAGAGAGCCGAGGCTGAAGATTCCATGCACGAGACCGAGTGCTACGAACTCAAACAACGCATCAATGTCTCCAATATATGAGGCGCTGTCGTCACGGAGTACACCAAAGTTGACTGGCACAATAACTACTAGTGATATTGGAATTGCGAACCTAGCAAAGCGCCACCAATAGCGAAAAGATTCATCTGATTTAAGCGTGGCGCTTGCCATAACAACCAACAATATGAGTAATATAAGTGTATTCAAAAGACTACCCGACAATCCTTCGTTCCAGAAATAATTTAATGAATCTAGTAGTCCTAAAAGTTCAACCAAAATGATGAGTCCTATCAAAAACAGTGACGCAGAAAAAACTTTTACTTGATTCATAATTATTTAACTTATGCTTGTTCCAATGACTCACGAGTCACTTCCGTAAGTTTAATGTCTGGACTTTACTAAGAAAGCCACCTTTGGTATTTATCCTAGTTTGTGCTTCCCCGCTAAATATCCTCTAACGATTTGGATAAGAGAACCGATGGTGAAAACTCCATACACGAGACCTAGTGCAACAAACTCAAACAACGCATCAATGTCTCCAATGTATGAGGCGCTGTCGTCACGGAGTACACCAAAGTTGACTGCTACCACCAGTAGAAATGAAATGGGTAACGCGTATTTTGCAAAGCGCCACCAGTATTCAAAACTTCGCTGACTAATGAACGTTAGAGTAATGCTTGGCAGTAGAACAGCAAAGTAGAGGAACATATTTTGGTAGTCTTCTACGTAGCTACCGCAGTACGGGTTACACAAGCCAAGGTCACGAGTATTAAAAAATACATACAAACCTACACAACCGATAGCGGCAATTAAAAGAATGATTCTCTGTAGCAACATATATTTTTGATTTAAATTTGCTCTAATAATACATCAACTATACGGATAGCTTCCTGTGATAAATCTGATGTCAAGAGTCCACTGTCTCTGTAAGAGATGACCAGAAGACGGAAGACAGTAAGCGCATTACGTTCCTGAAGGCGAGCAATAGTGGGCTGGAGAGACCGTCGTTGCCGGTTGTATTCACCTAATCTAAGAGTACTGACAAGTCTATTCTTCTCCAGCGTCGGCAAGGTAAGGCCATTTACGAACGCCAGTGCGGTAGGATAGGTCACTACCACCCCGCTAGTATCGTACTGGCGATCAGTGACGCCATTTCCATCATAATCAACTGAAAGTACTACTGGTGACAGACCGGGGGAGATCGCGGCTGTTACCACGGTGTTGGTGGCTGAGGGAATGCCTGAGAAGGTTTGCCGCTTTTTTAGTTCATTACCTCCGTGTAGTTCAATATCAAGCGTAAAAGAGCCTTGGGCGTAACCATGGAGCTGGAGGCTGATATTAGGCGTATCGGCTGGTAATGATATGTACTGCAATTCACCAAAACGACGATAAGTAGCATTCGGGATGTCGATAGAAGAACTACTCACCTTACCTTCACTAGTTACAACCGACAAATGAAGACTCCCCGCAGCAGAGCTGTCCCCTCCGCTTCGCTACGGCGGGGTATCGTCAGGAGCTTCGCTCGTAAGTTTAATTGAAAACCAAGGTTTTCAAACTTTCCTTGTGGCTTCT
>JALHRC010000021.1 GCA_022841645.1 Minisyncoccota bacterium | reverse complement strand
GTTAAAAACCAAGGCATCCCCCGCTACGAACAACTCCACGCCGCACCACCACAAGCATCTTTATTCACCACCTAACCGAACGCCGATACCCCGTATGCTTGCATCGGGGTTGTTCATTTGAAATTGCTGTTTTGACTGTAGTATTTAGTATTACCCTTATTGTTTTAGAAGTACCTAGTGGAGCTTTGAGTGATAGGTGGGTACGTAAGTATGTTTTATCGCTCAGTGTTCTGGCTTCCATTATCACCTTAGCTCTATTTGCAACAGGGGATACGTTTATCCAGTTTGCTCTCGGAATGTTTTTTGCGGGCCTTGCTTTTGTATTTAATTCAGGCACTAACACTTCTTTACTATTTGATTCGCTACAGGAGGTAAATGCTACCGATTTATTTGAAAAGTACTTAGCTATTAGACGGATTTTGGCTGGGGCAGGGTTTGCTACAGCTTCTTTAGTTGGTGGGTGGGTTGCAAATGAATATGGTATTACCACTGCTATATGGGCAACATTATTTGCTCTGATACCAGCACTATTACTTTGTATAAGTTTACGAGAGCCAGTTTTTCATAAAACTACAGGTGAGTTAACCTACTTTAAGCATATTGGTCATACCGCAAAACATCTCACAAGTAGTCGGTACTTTTTAAATGTCATAATTTTATCGGTTGTGATAATGGCCACTCATATTCTGGTTGAAGATTATTCCCAACTGTACTATTTTGCGGTTGGTTTTAGTTTTCTTGCCATAGGTGTTTTGTCTTTTTTTGAAGGTTTGAAGGAGATGGTTGCAAATTATGCAGGTGCAATAGTGGCGAGATTCAATAATTTACCACTTTTATATGGTGTCTTATTGTTTGTCATGTCTGGTTCGCTAGTATTTGCAGCGGCATATCAAAGTATTGTTGGTGTTTTAGGTCTGTATCTAGCTTCTGCCATGTTCTTTATAATCGATGTGCCGCTTCTCGGTAACTTTCATAAACAGCTGGATAGTAGTATTCGAGCCACCTCAGAATCTTTTATGAATCTTGTAACAGAATTATCAAAAATGTTGCTAGCGATAGTTTTTGCTAGTATCGCTAATATCTACAGCATTCCATGCGCCTTCGGTGCGCTAGGGTTATTTGTTGCAGTGTATACGATTTACTACTGGTTGTTTGTCTACAAAGTCTTTGTCTCGGTGCGGGTTCCGTTAGGTACAGTCAGCGAACAGAACTAACTTAAAAATACGTAGCAAAATATACTTCAAAAAAATGGGCGACGTCGTAGAGTGAGAAAGTTTGGGAAACTTTCGCAAGACCTTGCCTAAGATTTTATGAGACGAAGTCGAAATAAAATATAGACAAGGTGTACAGTCTCTGTATGGAGATGTTAGAACTGTGTTTGAGAGGTTGGGGGATAGGAGTATCTATATTCCCGAGTTTTAGATAATTTTACAATGCGAGTAGCTTTTGGGTAGTCTCATCAACGGTAAGTTCACCTACATTATAAGCAATCTCATCGTCTGACCTTTTCTTCATTACATAATCGTATAGCTCATCAAACTCTTCTCTTGGTACAGAATACTCTCGCTTGGTATTTCTCTCCCAAAGCACTGCTTTATCTGCAAATAAAAGTACTGGGTGGTATGTTTGATTATGTTTTTCACATAGCCCAATAACTTCTTTCATATTTCCGTGTGGACCTGGTGTCTCCCAAGAAAACAAGCCTTCTGTAACAATTGTATATGTTCCGTCACTCAAGTAGTTTTCCAAAACCGATAGGTAGTTTTGATAGGCAAGCTGGTGCTCTTCGTTACTAATTTCAGGAATACTTCGGTTCAGTAAATGAAAACCCCACCGAAATTTATCCAATTCAATGTAAGCAACTTTTCCTGTGAGTCTTGCAATGAAACTTTTAGTTATAGTCCCTTTGCCACTAGAGGGCGAACCTCTGAATATATAAACTTTACCCATATCAAAGATTATACCAAGTTCGAGCTTCCCGTTAGGGTATCTAGAAAACCCTTATAAAATATACCTCTAAAAATTGGGCGGCTACCTTGAAGTTCGGTCACGAGTTACAACTAAAGGAGTCGTCCCGCTTTTTCTAAACTCACTACGTTCGTTAAGAACGCTGGACGCGGCTCGCGGCAAAAAGCGCTTCGGTGGCGCTTTTTGCAACGCTCCGCCGTTCGACTCCCTGAAGCAAGTGATACCAATCACTTGCTTAGCCGCCCAAAACACAAAAGACCCCAGAAGGGGTCCTTGTGTTTTGGGCGACGTCGTAGTGGATGTTAGAACTGTGTTTGAGCAAATAAACGATACAACAATCTTTATTCCATCATTTGCTAGAATGTAGTTATGAAAGAAAACAACACACCTGATTTCAAACTAAGACAAGCAACTCAGGCTGATGTTAAGTTGATGTTTAGGCTACAAAAAATTGATGGTGCTCATCTGAATCAGGACGACGGGGAGCAGGTGGCTAAGTTCGAAGAATATAAGCTGGACTTTAAACCAGCTGAGATTCAAATTGTTTATCTTGCTGGTGAACCTGTTGGTCGCTTACGAGTCGTTCGTGGAGATGAGATATATATAGGTGGTATGCAAATACTCCCTGAATACAGAGGTAGGGGACTTGGTACTGCGATACTCGAAAGTTTGATTGAAGAGTCCAAACAAACTTCAAAACCAATTCGTTTAGAAGTATTTCACAATAATCTGCCAGCATTTAGCCTATACCAAAAAGCAGGCTTCAAAGTAGTTGAAGAAAATGATCAGCAGAAAATTATGGTTTATGAACCTAGTTAGTTCCAACCCCTGGTAGGGTATCTAGAAGATTGTTGCAAAATATAGCTCTAAAAATTGGGCACGTACTGTCTATGGGGTTGAAGTAACTTTAAGACTTATGCTTAGGATAGCTAGGCGAAGCAGGGGGTGTTTTTTGAAAAAGAAGAAGCCGCCCTTGATACCTGAGTACGCGGGCGACTCTGTCCTATGTCTATGTCATCCCCCTCGTTTCCATTTGTGCTTGCTGAGGAAAGCGCGAACTTTCCTTGGGTCAGCCTTCATGCCTGGGTAGAGCTTGCAGCTTGCCCAAATACTCGGTCCGTCCTTCCCGATGGTGTGGTCGATCCTGTCCACCGTCAAACTCACATCCGCTTCTTCGAAGCAAATGTTATCTCCGACTATGGGGCGATCCACCAGAATAACTTCGCCTTGTGCAATTGGGCGCCAGCCAACCCAGGCGTACCCATCCTCATCGCGAGAGGGGAGCGTAAGGGAAATGCAGACTTTTAACATTGCCGTATCCTTTCAAGGATTGTGCGTACGCTTACTACAAACACAGTACATTAAAAGTACATTATGTCAAGTATTTTGGGCGGCTACAGGGAGATTCGGTCACGAATCACTAAGTATATTATTTCGCTTTGCTCATAATCTACTAAGTGTTCTCGACCCCGACTCGCCGACCCAGAGGGTCCCCGGCTCCGTCTTTCGACTCCCTGTAGCCGCTCCAAACAGCAACGGCCCAAATGCGAATGCATTTGGGCCGGCTGATTTGGGCGGCTACAGGGAGTCGAACCCTGGTTGAGAGCTCCACAAGCTCCAGTAATAACCGTTATACCATAGCCGCCATGTGACTCTTGTGTGATGCGTGACGGAACCCCGTAAGGCGCTCATCGCTACACCACAGTGCGCATAGTTATACCGATTTTCACCCAAAAAGTCGAGTGCATTGGTTTCAGGGCAGGCTATAGTAGAGCAATATGGACAAGGGACCACTTAAGGTGACACTTTTCTTCATTTTCATGTTGGGGGCTGGGCTGGGCTTTTTGGTCGCGAGGCTATGGTGGGCCTCCTGATAGCAGGGCGGCGCTCCACCAACTCTTCTTATGCGTTTTTTGTTTTCCATTGTCGCTGTGTGCTCACTCCTCGTGCCGGGTGGGCTGAGCCTAGCGCAGGTGGTGCATGAAGAGTGGCAAGAGCTTGTACGGGGAGAGGTGATTGAGGTGGTGGCAGAAGAAGAGCGGGACATCATGGGTACCGACGCCACCACCAAGGTGCAGACCTTGCGGGTGGAACTCCTTTCGGGAGAGAAGGCGGGGGAGGTGGTGCGGTTTGATAATGATTTGACCCCAGTGAGTGAGGGAGAAGTAATCTTCCTCGATCGTTTAGTAGCAATCGATGGCAGTGAGTACTACCAATTTAAAGATGTGGAGCGACGGCCGGAATTACTTGCGCTCGCGGCCGTCTTTGTGGCGCTCGTTCTTTTCTTTGCGGGGTGGCAAGGAGCGCGGGCCCTCTTAAGCCTCGGGGTAAGTGTGGCGGCAATCTTGCTGTGTCTTGTGCCCGCACTTCTCGCCGGCTTCTCACCGGCGCTCACCTCGCTCGCCATTGCGGCAGTGATTCTCGCGGGAACGATCTTTATTACGCACGGAATAAACCCGCGTTCGATGATTGCGTTTGTGGGTACGACTAGTGCAGTAGCGCTCACCTGCGCTATTGCTGCCTGGTCGGTCTCGGCAATGCGTCTCACTGGCTTTTCGGCCGACGCGTCGGTCTTTCTCAATTTCTCCACCGGCGGCACGCTCGACTTTGCGGGACTCCTCTTAGGCAGCATCATTATTGGTCTTCTCGGGGTGCTCGACGACGTATCAATTACTCAGGCTTCGGTGGTGCAAGAGCTGCGGGCAGCCAACGCGAGCCTCGGTTTACGCGAACTCTACGAGCGTGCCATTCGTGTGGGGCGTGATCATGTTGGTTCTTTGGTAAACACGCTTGCGCTCGCCTACATCGGCACTGCGCTCCCGCTCGTGATGCTGTTTGCCCGGGCCGACAGCGAGCTTAGCCTCACCCTCAATCAAGAAGTGGTGGCGGTGGAGCTGGTGCGCATTATTGTGGGATCGATCGGCCTCATTTTGGCGGTGCCACTCACGACACTTATTGCGGCGTGGTACTTTAAGGATAAGCAGGTCAATGCTGCTGTGGGTCACCATGGCCATGGACATTAGGCCGGGGAGGTAACAGTCACTTTTTAATTACACAAAGTATGCTTGAAGGTCCCGATGCGGCCGGAAGAGGAAGTGAGGCACTTTCCGCTGATACAGAGCGTTTGTACGAGCGGTTTAAACTGAATGATTTTACTGATGAAGTGAGTGCGTTGGCGGGGCGCGTTAAAAAAGAGTCGAGTAAGGTAGTGATAAGAGGGGTGTTGGATAATGAAATCCCGCTTGTGTGTGAGCAGTACGGAGTAGAGGTGGAGGGTAAAAAGCTGATTCCGATTAAGACCGACACCGGAATAAATTTCATTACTGCCAATGATCTATACGGATATCTGGCTGATGGCGTTAAGTTATTTATGCAGTATCCGGACCAAAAAAATCTTGTCGTAGATCTCGGCGAGATCGAACCGTCCCTTATTCAGTTAGCGCGGGCTATTGCCGAGAAGGGTATTAATCTTTAGATTTCAATCTATGAAAAACTTTATCGTTGAATTTAAACAGTTTGCGGTACGCGGGAATGTGATCGACCTCGCGGTGGCGGTCGTCATCGGTACCGCCTTTGCCAAAATCACCGCCTCTCTGGTCGACAACATCATTATGCCGATTCTCGGCATGGTGCTTGGTGGCGTTGATTTTTCCACCTACGCCTTCACCTTTGGTAAGTCCACGATTACCTACGGTGTGTTCATTCAGTCGGTAATAGAGTTTGCGCTTATTGCGCTGGCGCTCTTTGTGCTGGTAAAGGCCATCGGTAAAATCAAAGAAAAGCTGATCAAGGATGAAAAGTCGGGGGTAGCCGAGCCGGCTTTACCGCCTGAAGAGGTGCTGCTGTTGCGTGAAGTGCGGGATCTACTGAAGGCGGGACGGTAGGGAGAGTAAAAAGGGGTGGCAGCGTAGCTGCCACCCCTTTTTACGCGGTTTTGCCACTCCTCCCCAGTGCTGTCTACTAGTCAAACAGTGAAAAAGTTTTGTGACGCGTCCGATCGGACGGTTATCCACAGTTTTTCTCCCACTTTCATCTTTTTTAGCAGCGCGCAGCCTTATTTAAAGCCACCGCAACGGTGTAGAGCCTTATTTTGCGAACTGCCGGTCTGCTTCTATGATGTGTTCATCACCACGCTCCACCGTGTGTGTCGGAGGTGTAAGACACGCGCTTTGTCACGCACTATGCCAGATAACGGCATGGTGTGTCGTTCGCTCTCTTCGCCATTGTTCTCAGACGTAATTGTTCACCGAAGCTGGCTGGCTTTTGGTGTCTACCACATACAATTGCGTTTGCGCACGATGTCTACGGGCACGAGAAGGGCAGCAAGGCGGTGTGTTATGGCGTTAATTCATTATGAGTCAGAACGCAAACATGAAAATTGAACACATTCGCAAGCGAGACGGATCGGTGAAGCCCTTTGATATTGGGAAAATCGAAATCGCTATCGCCAAAGCGCTTACCGAAACGAGCGCTGGTGGCATGGCCGAAGCCAAGCTGGTCGCAGAAAAAGTACACGAAAAGGTGGTCGCTCTGTGTGTGCAGGCCGCGACCGCAGCTCCCGAAGATCCTAAGGCTAGGAAGTGTGTCGACGGCTATCCGGCAGTGGAGGAGATCCAGGACCTCGTGGAAGAGGCGCTCATGGAGACGGGCTTTTTCGACACCGCCAAGGCCTACATCATCTACCGCAACGAGCGCAAGAAGCTCCGCGAGCGTGACATTTTCAAGAAGCGCGTCAACCTAAAGCCCTACGAATACCCTGAACTCTACGAATATGTAGGGGCCGTGCGCCATTCCTATTGGCTTCATACCGAATTCAACTACACGAGTGACATCCAGGACTTTCACGTCAATGTCTCGCCAGTGGAGCGCAGTGCCATCAAAAACGCCATGCTCGCCATTGCGCAAATTGAGGTGGCGGTGAAAACCTTCTGGGGCGATATCTACCGAAAGATGCCCAAGCCGGAAATCGGCGCTGTTGGCTTCACCTTTGCCGACAGTGAGGTGCGGCATATGGACGCCTATTCGCACCTCCTTGAAATTCTTGGTCTCAACAACGAGTTTGAGCGCATCAAAGATATTCCGGTTATTGAGGAACGTATCAAGTACCTGGAAAAAACGGTTGCCCTCTCCCGCACCGAAGAGAATCGTCAGTACATGCATGCCGTGATGCTCTTTTCGCTCTTCATCGAGCACGTGTCGCTGTTTTCGCAGTTCCTCATCATTATGTCGTTCAATAAGCATCGCAACGTGTTTAAGGGCATTAGCAATGCCGTTGAAGCAACCAGCAAGGAAGAGCAGATTCACGGTCTCTTTGGCATCGACGTCATCAATATCATCAAGCGCGAGCATCCTGAATGGTTTGATGAGGCGTGCAAGGCAATGATCGTGAAGGCCTCGGAGGAAGCGTACGCCGCTGAAAGCAAGATCATTGATTGGATCTTTGAGGCTGGTGAGCTGGAGTTCCTTCCAGCGCAAAACGTAAAGGAGTTTGTGAAGCACCGCTTCAATAACTCGCTCGCGGCCGTGGGCCTACCGCGTATCTTCGAAGTGAGTGAGGCCCTCTTGGCTGAAACCGACTGGTTTGATAACGAAGTAATCGCCACCAAGCACGTGGACTTCTTCCATAAGCGTTCGATCAACTATAATAAGCGCTCGGCGAGTGTAACAAGTGCCGATCTCTTTTAATTACCCGTCGCGCCTAACTTTATCTTCTGTATGACCCGAGCACCGTGGTATTGGCTTAATGACAACAGCCGCGCTTTCCTGGCCCGTGGCTATCTGGCCCCCGGACAAACGGCCGAAGAGCGGGTGCGTGTCATTGGTGAGAAAGCTGAGACAGTTCTTAAGAAGCCTGGTTTTGCGGATAAAATTGTGGAATACACTAGTCGTGGCTGGGTGTCCTTCTCTTCACCGGTGTGGAGTAACTTTGGTGTCGAGCGTGGACTCCCCATCAGTTGTTTTGGTTCGTACGTTGACGACAACATGGCCAACATTATGTACACCAATGCCGAGGTGGGCATGATGAGTAAATATGGCGGTGGTTGCTCGGGCTTCTTTGGTGCAGTGCGCGGGCGCGGTGCGAACATCTCCGACGGTGGCGCCTCTTCGGGCTCGGTGCACTTCATGCAGTTGTTTGAAACACTGGTGAGTGTGGTGAGCCAAGGCTCGGTGCGCCGCGGCCACTTCTCGCCGTATCTGCCGGTGGAACATCCCGACATCATGGAGTTTCTTGATATCGGTACCGAAGGTAACCCGATTCAAAAACTCACCCACGCGGTCACGGTAGGGGATGAGTGGCTAGACGCTATGGTAGCAGGCGACGAGGAGAAGCGCGCCATCTGGGCGCGGGTCTTGCAGCGTCGTGGCGAAATGGGCTACCCATACATCATGTTTTCTGATACCGCCAATAAGAACACCGTCGATGTCTACAGAGACAAAGACATGACCATTCATGCAAGTAATATGTGTAGCGAAATCATGCTGCCATCTAGCCGCGACGCGTCATTTGTCTGTTGCCTCTCGTCGATCAACGTACTTTTCTACGATGAGTGGAAGGATACTGACCTGGTGGAGACCATGACCTACTTCCTTGATGCGGTCATCACTGAATTTTGTGAAAAGCTCGAGGCACTGCGCGATCATAGCGACGCCGACAAGCGCCAAGCCTTCACCTTTATGGAGCGTGCCTATCGTTTTGCTTCAGAACACCGCGCCCTCGGGCTTGGTGTCCTTGGGTGGCACTCGCTCCTTCAGGAGAAGATGCTGCCGTTTGAAAGTGCCGAGGCAAACGCGCTTAACGTGGAAGTGTTTAAGTGCATGGGCGAGCGTTCCAAGGCGGCGAGTGTTGCCATGGCCAATGAGTACGGTGAACCGGCAGTCCTAAAAGGCTATGGCCGTCGCAACACCACCACGATGGCGATTGCCCCCACCACCTCCTCAGCCTTTATTTTGGGCCAAGTGTCGCAGGGAATTGAGCCCGTGTGGAGTAACTGCTACGTAAAGGATGTAGCCAAGATGAAGGTGACGATCAAAAATCCTAATCTGCAAGCACTGCTTCTTACGAAGGGAAAGGACACCAAGGAGGTGTGGGATTCTATTCGCGACAATGACGGTTCGGTACAGCACCTCGACGTGCTGTCTGAGAATGAAAAAGCAGTCTTCCGCACATTTGCTGAGATTGATCAAAACGCGGTGATTGATCAGGCGGCGGCCCGGCAACCGTTTATTGACCAAGGACAGTCACTCAATGTGATGGTGCCGCCCAGTGTTTCCGCCAAGGATACCAACGCTCTCTACATGCGCGCTTGGAAGGGAGGCGTGAAAGCGCTCTACTATCAGCACAGTATGAACGCCGCGCAGGAAATGGTGCGCAAGAAGATTGCCACTACCGCCACCTAATGGAGTGGAGCTAGGAGGTGTAACAACACGCGCGGTCGGGGCTTCGCCCCGACCGCGCGTGTTGAGTCTTCGTCTCGGTGCGTTATTTCTTTTTCTTCTTGGCTACCTTGGCTTTCTTCGGCTCCATCTTTGTCTCGAAGCTCACGCCGATGATTTGGGGCACAAATACATACGAAAAGCGTTTAACCATACGCGGACGAATACCGCCTTCGTAGGTCATGCCTTCGTAGGTGAGCGTCAACCAGTCACCGGTGAGTGTGTCTGGCGTACCGGAAAAAGTTGCTCCACTGACACTAGTGAGCGTCACGGTGGTGTTGCTAAGTTCAGCGCGGCGGCCCATGAGTTGTTCGATAATGGTGTTCGCTGTGCTGCCGCGGGTAAGTTCTAGTTGCATAGACGTGTTCTTACATAATAAAAAACCATCACTAGTATGCATTTTGCGCTACAAATAGGCAAACTGCCAGTAATTCCTGGTGAGGGTGTTGAAAGGTTGCCCTCTGAGCTATAGCTGGTGGGGTATGATGGTGGAGTTACGGAGCGCAAAAGGCGCTCGGCAGGGACTACGCGTCGCGACCGCGCAGTCCCCGCCGAGCGCCTTTTCATTATTTCGCTGTCCCCGCACTGTAGTTTTGCTATCATAGACCTATGCGCTTCTCGTTCTTGCTGTCTCTGGTTGTCACAGCAGTCGGTGCAACCAGCTATTGGTATGTCACCACTGCACACATATGTCCGGTACCGCTTTCGTATCGTCTCGGCTCCTATGACGAGCGTTTTGTGCTGCCACGCGAGGAAGTGGAAGATCTGCTCCGTGAGGCCGAGGAAGCGTGGGAGAAAGCAGCCCAGCGCGACCTCTTTACCTACGACGATGAGGCCGACTTTGTCATCGACTTTGTCTATGAAGAGCGACAGGAGTGGCGCGAACGCGCCGATAGCGCCCTTATGCTCCTTAACGAAAAAGAACGCGAAGTTGAACGCCTGACCGCAGACATCGCGCGTCTCGAGAGCGTGTATGGAGAGACACGGAAGGAGTACGAGGAGAAAGTGGCTGCGTACGAAAGACGGGTAGCGAAGTATAACGCTGAGGTGGCAGAGGTAAACGCGGCTGGGGGCGCCAGTCCCAAAGATGAGGAGCGCTTAAAAGCCGAAAGCCACGCCCTTACAAGGGCTCAGCGATCGATCGATCGCCTGGGGGAGGACGTCAACGAGGTAGTAGAGGAGCTTAACAGCAAAACTGCTGAAGTGAATGCAGAGGGAGCAGATTATAACGAAGCAGTGCGTCGTTATAACGACGAATACGGCGAAGCGGGTGCCTTTACCCAAGGTGAATACGTCGCTGAGAAAATTGTCATTTATAGCTATACCGATGCGGTGGAGCTGCGTCATATCGTCGCTCACGAATTAGGACACGCCCTGGGCGTTGATCACATTGAGGAGAGCAGCGCCATCATGTACTATTTACTGGACGAGCAGCCCGACACTAACTATGTAGCAACCGCCGATGTAGCAGCGCTGCGGCAGGTATGTGGTACCGATACGAATTGGCCAGCGCGGCTGCGGGCGCTCATCAGAGGGATGTTATCTCTTATCTAAAATCAATAGTATGAATGGAAGTTTCTTTACGCCCGCCTACAACCGTGTGCTCGCCACTCTCGCCCTCGCGGCGCTCGTGGCGGCACTGGCCGCCTATGCGTATTACACGATGCAGCAGGCTCAGTATCTTTACACTGGCCCAACGACTATTTCAGTGAATGGCGAAGGGGAAGTAATGGCCGTGCCTGACATTGGTCAGTTCACCTTCACTGTAACCAGTAGTGGTGCCGATGCCGGACTGGCCCAAAGTGAAGCAGCTAAAATATCAAACGACGTTATCGCCTACCTTAAAGAACAGCAGGTAGCACAGGAGGACATCAAAACTGAGCAGTATCTGCTGTCACCAAAGTATCGTTACGTACAACCCCCGTGCATCATCGGCCGCGCGTGTCCCACAGGAGAACAGATTCCTGATGGTTTTGAGGCCACGCAGTCGGTGGTCGTAAAAGTGCGCGATATGAAGCGGGCCGGCGAGCTTATGACAGAAGCCGGTAAGCGTGGCGTGACCAACATTTCCGGACTGTCCTTTACGGTAGATGATAAGACAATGTATCAGGCAGAAGCGCGCGGCAAGGCGATCGCCGATGCGCAAGCCCAAGTGGAGAAGTTGGCTGAACAGTTGGGGGTGAAAGTAGTGCGCATGACGGGGTATTACGAAGAGTTATCAGCCTTGCCGTACTACGGGTATGGTGCGGAATCCAAAGCCATGTCTGCGCCAGCAGCCGATATGGCTACCCCCGAGCTGCCTCCAGGCGAGAATGTCATCAAGAGTCGGGTGTCACTCATGTACCACGTCAAGGAGCGTTAAAAAAGGTTCGAAGTGCAAACGACAAAAGCCCCCTGTTGGGGGCTTTTGTTTATGGTGTGATTGAGTACCTGGTGGGTAACGACTGGGGCAGGGAATAACTTGACGACCTCTATAATGCGGGGTAGGATGGTTATATCCGCCTCCAAGGCGCTTTTATTTTGATTTGCTACAATACTCCCTATGGATGCACTTAGTAAATATTTCCGCGACACCTTTGCCGAATTGCGGCAGGTAGCGTGGCCCAGTCAGTCCCAGACCATCAAGTACACGTTCCTCGTGGTCGTGATTTCTATTGTCGTGGCGCTCTTCGTCGCCGGTTTCGACTACATTTTCTCGCTCGGAGTCAACGCTGTTGTTAATTCTTACTAATTCCTTCTTATGGCTAAACAAGTCTCCACTGGTGAGCGGCGCTGGTACGCCATCCATACCTACTCCGGGTATGAAAACGCAGTCACGCGTAACTTAAAGCAGCGCATTGATTCCCTTGGCATGCACGACAAGATCTTCAATGTCGTGGTTCCGACTGAAAAGAAGATCCGCGTGAAGGGTGGCAAGCGGGTGATGGAAGAGGAGCGCATTTACCCGGGCTACGTGCTCGTAGAAATGATGGTGGACGATGAGTCGTGGTACGTGGTGCGTAACACCCCACGGGTGACTGGGTTTGTCGGTAGTGGTACCCAGCCGGTGCCACTGACACAAGAAGAGTACGACGCGCTTATGAAGCGGATGAGTACCGATACGGTAAAGCACAAGGTCGATGTGAGCGAAGGTGATCTCGTCATCATCACCGACGGTCCGTTTAAGGATCTTGAAGGGAAGGTGGGTGGGGTTGATGAGAAGAGCGGCAAGGTGAAGGTACTGGTCGCGATGTTTGGGCGGGAGACTCCGGTTGAACTCGACTTTCTCCAGATCAAAAGAGTGTAATTGGCGAATTTCTTCGTTGCACTCCGGTAAATGGGCCCTCACCGTACGACGAGTACGGCTCGGGCCCATTTCCTTGTGCGCCTCAAACTTCATCCAATTACCCTCTTTTGAAAAAAGTAGCGGCGGCGAGCGGCCAAGCGGGTGTAAAATCACTGCACTGCTTTGTCAGGCTTCGAAAAAAGACGCTCTGAACAATTGTCCCGGTCGGGTCTTTTTTCTTGTCTTCCTCGCATCTGCAGTAATTTTCCAGGCGTTTGTTAAGTAAAACAAGGACGTTTCTTTCATTTCATTCTCCTTGCAAAAGCACCCTTTCTCTTGTATTCTACGCCAGCTTCATGGAGGGCTGGGGGATATGGACCCACGGCCGTCCGACAACAATAATTAACACACATGGCAAAGAAATTAGTAAAGAAAATCAAGGTACAGGCAACTGGCGGTAAGGCTACTCCAGCCCCACCGCTTGGTCCGGTACTCGGTCAGGCCGGTATCAACATTGGTGAATTCGTCAACCAGTTCAACACCGAAACCCGCGACCGCATGGGCGAGGTGGTGCCGGTGGAGCTGTCGGTCTACGATGACCGCAGCTTTACCTTCATTACGAAAGTATCACCAGCCTCACGTCTGATTCTCAAGAAAATGAATAAGGACAAGGGCTCGGGCAAGAACGTGGCGTCAAAGATCGGCAGCATTAAGCGCGATCAGATCCGCGAGATTGCCGAAATGAAGATGGTGGACATGAACGCTGCTTCGATCGAGACAGCCATGAAAACTATCGAGGGCACCTGCCGTTCGATGGGTGTGACAGTGGTTGACTAAGTAGGAAAGAGAAAAGAAAAGCGCGACGTGGCCCTTGAGGGCCACGTCGCGCTTTTCTTGCTCCAATCATTTTGGGGTACAATGCTGCCATGAAAACTCTTTATGTTGGCTGTGCGCTGCGTGGTGCTCCGGCGGAATTTGTGGCCAGCGTGGAAGCGCTTAAACGTGAGCTCGAAGCCTACTTCGATGTTCTTCATTTCATCGGCCTCGGTAGCGATGTCACTGCTCGGGTAATTTATGAAACCGACATTGCTCTGGCTGCCCGGGCCGACCTGATGCTCGCCCTAGCTGACCTTCCTTCAATCGGGCTTGGCATGGAAGTAGCAAAACGGGCAGAACTACAAAAACCCACGATCATTGCGTACCACCATGCCGTTACTCCGAGCGCTATGGTTCTTGGGGTGGCAGAAATCCACGATGTATTCTCGGTCTTGCCCTACGAGACTCACGCCGATGTGCTCACACACTTAAAAGGATTAGCCTAGATTTGTTACACTACCTCTCATGTTTCTTTCTGACACCGATATCAAAAAAGGCCTTGCCACTGGGGCCATTATCATTGAACCTTTTGCTGAAAAACAGCTCCAAGTCGCGAGCTACGATGTTCTCCTTGGCAACGAATTTGAAGTAGTTGATCGCCATCAGGTAGAGGCCTCTGACCCGGCGATGAAGAAGTTTCCCACCACCCGTAAGCTCCACATTGCTGATGGAGAAACGTTCGTACTCCACCCACATGAAAATGTACTAGCCAAACAGAAGGAGTTTATTGGCGTCGACAATGAGCACCTCATCCTGCTCTCAGGGAAGAGCAGTCTCGCGCGGATTGGACTCGTGGTCCACAACACCGCCATGCTCTTTAACCCCGGCCATAAGTTCTACCCTACGTTTGAGTTGGTGAATGTGAGCAATATCCCCATTATCCTCCGACCTGGTATGGCGATTGCACAGCTTATTTTTGGTCGGCTTACCTCACCTACCAGCAAAAGTTACGAAGACACCGGCCGCTACGACAGCGAAAATTCTAACCACTTTGCTGGTCCGAAAGAAAAGTAGACAACCGGCTCCGCTTATGAGGCTTTTGTGATGTCGTGTTCGCCGCGCTTTACATTAAAGCGACCGGGGTTGGGGTCGAGGTGGAGGGTGAGACCAATATCGGCATACGTGCTTTTTAGTAGTTCAGCCATTTCAGCTGCACGCGTAGCCAGGGTGGGGTGCACAAGACTGGTGGCGCGCAGCTCGGCGAGGTAGACGAGCGACGGTAGGTCGCCTGATAGGTAATTACTGGTCACCAGTCCCATCGGTAGGTAGTACTGGCGGAGTAGCACATCATCAGTAAGTGCATCAGCTAGGGCTAGTTGTTTTCTGATCACCATCTCCGCTTCATCCCGAAGCGCTGGCGTGAGTTCGCTCAGGTACCACTCATGAAAGCCGAAGTCGGCAGTCAAAAGTGGCATGCGCTGCGTAACCGCGCGGTGACGTTGGATATCGCGGAAAGAACCAAAGTCCATTCGGTAAGAAAAGGCGGCCTCACCATAGGCACCAAGCCATTTGGGTAGTTCTGTCTTCGGCGGACGCGTGGTGAGGAGGGTACGGTAGGGAAGCAGGGCGACACGATTAACACCGTCGTGCACCAGCTGCATCGCCGGCGCATCGATGTCGTGATAGTAGTACTGGAGAGCGGCTGCTTCGGTGTATGTTTCCGTACCCTCGTAGCGCTTTTTGGTAACATCAAATGAATTAGGATAGGTGGCGATGAGTGCGTCTTCGAGCTTTTCGGCGATCTCACGCACTTCAGGCAGCGGGTGGTGACGAAGTTGCAGCGTACGGTCGGCAAACTGTCGCAGGGTGGTGGTCCAGGCAAGATTGGTGGAAGCGCCAGCCGGAAGAAAGCCTCGGCAAATATCGAAGGCACGGGCTGCGATAGCTTTCTGGTACACCGCTTCTTTCTCTTCGGGATTGCGAGGATAGCGTTCCGGGAGTGCCTCCTTCATGATGGTCACTGCCTGCAGATAAAAGGTGCGCCACACTTCCTGTATCGCCGCACCGGTACCAAGTGGATCAATAAATGGCTGCGTTGCGAAGTCGATGTAGCGAGTAGACGCTTCTTGACCATTGTAGAGGGGGGAGTCCTGGATCGCCTTTGCTGCCAACATAGACACGCCTTCGATGAACACCGTGGCAAATCCGCAGTCACCAATTGATTTATGGCCGTACCCCACGTAATAGGTCGACATGAATTTTTCTGGGCCTTTTTCGGCGAGCACCTTGAGGTGTTCACTCACGCCGCCGACTGACCGTGAGTGTAGTGCCTGGAGCATCGAGGTGGCTTCAGGAGATAGGACCGCGCCGGGATCGAGAATGACAATTTTGCCACCGCCAGAAAGCGTCGTGGTGTGGTGGTTGAGGTCAGCGATGGTTTTCATATGTGTAGTGTAGCAAGGCGAGGAATGAACACTTAGTGTATGGGTAATAAATCGGTTGGCTATAAAACAATCGTAGCGTTTTGTATAGACGGCGGGCGGCCCCTCT
>JALHRC010000020.1 GCA_022841645.1 Minisyncoccota bacterium | reverse complement strand
GGAGACTTTTATTGTGTCGTTTGACTATGTGGTCGACCATTTATCTAGTGTATGTGGTGTGGTACCCCACCGCAAGCGGTGAGGAATTGTTCGATTAAAGCCGTTTGGAGCACTGAAGGCGTTTTTGGAGAATCGGTGATAGTTATACTGGTCATTGCTGTCTCCGAAGGCCGGATCTTCGGAGGTGCATGTATCTCCCAAACTTTTCATCGCCGAAGCAAGAACGAAATTTAGTTAGAAGTTCTATCCCCGATGATTTATCATTATTCCACTAAGTAACGAGAAGCAATCAACTCAAATGGCCAACACTATAACAAACCGATGCATTAACGCTGAAATGATTAACATGAGCAATGGCTACACTTCGGCGTTTATAGAGATCACTTGCTTAGTTGGGTCTCATAGCGCACATGAGCCACACGAAAAAGACCTAATGGTCTGGTTTGCTCAAAGAGATCAGCATATTTTTGGTGCCGGAGCGGTAGGATTCGATATTGTAGAAATAGTTTGGGACAAAAATTTATTCGAGCGGCAAAAAACTTTCATTTTGCAAGTCACTGATCTCATAATTGCAAAAAAGAACTGGGAAAATATGGAGTGCGCTCCTGATAGCCAGACACTTAAAAATTTTCGCGCCTTCTATCAAATGATAGCTCAGTTTAAAAGCGAGAATGTTGATGAATCTTTGGAGATCCCCATTGCTTCTTTTGATGGCACAATTAAACTGTATGATACATGTGGCATCCATAAAGTTTACAAGCATTTTCGGGGCTGTGTGGTGTGTAATGCAGCGTTGCCGTACTAGCATTGGTTGCGCGGAGTTCGGTCAGGTGTCTTCAAGAGCCGAACTTTCGGAGAGACTTGCAGCGCCTTTGGTTAGTAATCTCGCGGCCTGCACTAGGAGCACGTGCGCAGGCAAGCTACAAAAAGTCACGTAAAACTTACCTATCGAATGCGCACTCAAATTACCCAAATAGCAGAATCGGCAATTAAAAATCGGTTGTTCCCGGGCTGTGTGGTTGGGATTGTGCACGAGAGTGGGGAACGGCAGGTGCTTCCCTATGGTACCCAGACGTACGACGGTGACTCACTACCCATACAAGTAGATACTATCTACGACACTGCTTCGATCACCAAAGCAATTCCAACGGCGAGTATTGCTCACCAGCTTATCGAGGAGGGAAAGTTGCGTCTGTCCGACAGGCTCATTAATTACGTGCCCGAATTCGCCAACAGTGACCGTGAGTTAGTCTCCATAAAGCACTTGCTCACGTATACTCTCGATGGTTACGGACTTGCTGATTTGAAAGGACGGGGTTGTGCTGGACTCATGACCACGCTACTGACCCGTGACTTTGGGCGTCGGCCTGGAACAGTGTTTCGGTACAGTAATATCCCAGCGGCACTCCTTGGTCTGGTAATTGAACGAATCACGAGCGATACGATTGATCAACAAGCCGAGAAAAGATTTTTTAGCCCACTCTGCATGACTCGGACAACGTTTCATCCCGAGAAGTTTCCCATTGAAGATATCGCGCCCACTGAACACGATGACTGGCGGGGAGTGGTACATGGGATAGTGCACGATGAAAGTGCTTATGTGTGTAAAAGGGAAGGAAGAGTCGTTGGTCATGCGGGGCTGTTTTCAACCGCGCCTGACATATTGAACTTTTTAGAAATGCTCCTTACTCGGGGAACTAAAAATGGGAAAACGTATTTTAAAGAGGAGACCGTAGACGCTTTTTCGACTAACCAGATAGCTGAACTGGGTGACTATACGGGCCTGGGGTGGGAACTTAATCAGCCACGCTATATGGGCGATTACTGTACACCAAAGACATTCGGGAAGACGGGCTTTACTGGAACTCTCTGTGTATGTGATGTGGGACTTAAAATAGCGTATGTCATTCTTTCAAATCGAACCTTTCCGCATCGCTCAGCCGATTCATCGGCCATCAACGCAGTGCGCAAGCAGATTGGTGAAGTGATTTTAGGCTCGAGACAAAGCCAGATTTAGTCCTCGTTGGCGGGCGTTCTATCTAGGTGGTATATAAAGAAGAAACCGCCTCACTGAAGTGAACGCCGAGGCGATCTCTCCGGTGGGCGGTTAGTCGCAGAAGAATCTGCCGAGGTCACGGCGACAGGTCGAGCAGAACTCGTGTCCTGCCAGCCGGTCGCCGGTGATCTTCAGCCAGTCGTGCGGGACATTGAGCCCCTGCCGCATGATGCACCGGTTGGTGCAATGCAGGCCGAGCGACATCTCGACGTTGTCGGTGCGGTCGCTGGGGACGAGCCCGAAGACGTGACCGACCTCGTGCATGGTCTCGGTGGTGATGCACTCGCGCTGGGTGCGGGCATCCAGTTTCAGGAACCGGTGAATCGAGATGACTGTACCGAATCCCTGAATTGCGAGGCCGATGCAGAAACGGCAGTCGTCATCGTAGAGATCCGAGTGGGTCACCACGATGTCGTAATGCGGCGTCGCCTCCTGCCACGGCTCGTTGTAGAGCAGCTTGAGGAGGTGACCGCCGTGCAACTGGTGGTCGTTCCGACTGGCTCGCTGCGCGTGCGCAATGTACCAGTCGATACTGTTCCAGTCGGTGAGGGTCTTGCCCTCGAACCAACCAGGACCGCGCCACACGCCAAAGTTGTGAACCTCGACGTGACGCTCGACACCTGCGATCCGGAGGACCGCTTGCACCGAGTCGAACACCGCTTGTAGGTGCTCCGGGTCCACTCCCTCCTCGCACATGATGTAGACGGGGCGGAAGCGGCTGATTCGTAGACCACTGTCAGACACTATGCGCATGAGCCCTTCTCCTGGAAATTGCAACTCAACCTCTATTATATACTATATTTACTTAAAAGTCAAGTACGAGTGAAGAGAAGTCCTACCAATGAGCTATACTACAGAACCATGAGTAAAAAACGCATTCCTTTTTGATGAAGTAACGCTGGTTGTACGTAGTATGCCCGAGCTACCTACAACTCTTCAACAAACTCTGGCCAGCGCTTCTCGATCGTACGCTGTACCTGCTCAAACCAGAATTCATATCCGTCACTCGTGAGATGGAGTCCGTCCGGTGCGTAGTATCGATCGGGGTCGCTGGCAAAAGGGTCCTTCAGTGGATATAGATCTACATAGACCGCGCCATTTTGCGCTGTCGTCGTCATAAACCGTGCACGCAAAGCTTTGGCGCGTAGCGTCCAGATGGGGCCTAAGATGCGAGGAAAGAATGGCGCAGCGCCGATCTTGCCGGCTGTCAAAACGACAATTCGCGGCGAACGCGCCGAGGCGGCTGCGAGCGCACCCTGGAGGTGCTTTTGGGTGGCCTCCAATGAGTGAAAGCGGATCGCGTCGTTTGCACCAATTTGGATGAGGACAACATCATACTGCTCCTTCTTTGCTTTAGAGATCTGATCCGTCAGATCCTCTATCACCGCCCCGCTTTTGGCATAATTTTCGACTGACGAATTTAAATATGCGCCGAGTCTTCCGGCTACCGTCTGGTCGCTCGGCGAACCGACTCCCACTGCAGTACTGTCTCCCAAAACAAGGACTGACCGGGTACCGGTAGCGCGCTCGTAGGGTCGGGCTTCACTGATGAGGCCGGAGCTCACTTTCACGAGCGCGCTCATGCGAATATATTCATACACCACATACAAGATCAAAATCGCCGCCACTCCAAACCAAAAAATCTTCATATAGGTACATAGTACACTGTTCGACCAAAGTAATTATCAGCGAAGGTCGGACCTTCGCAGGGGTACTGTAACTGTAAGTTTTGAATCCACACAGTCATGATAACCAGGTACTGGCCTGGCCCAGGTACCAAATTGGACACATTTAAGATAAAATTATCACAATGAAAAGCCCAGAGAGACCAAAGCCCGAGCGAAATCTAGAAAGGGATCGGCAGTCATTCCTTGAGGCTATTTCTACAACTTCCATTGCAGAAATACCAATCTCCTTTGATGAATCGGCAGTTCAGCGTCTGGCGAGCAATCTTGAGAATAGCAAAGTGTTGATCCTCGGTGAGATGCATGGAGTGAAGGAGAATGTGGATGTCATTTATACGCTATTCAAGAAATTCGGTTTTAGACAGCTTGCCTTGGAGTGGGAACCTGAACTTAAAGAAGTTGTGGAGAAATATTTGAAATCAGGTGAGCTTGATTTTAACCCTATGCAAGACAGTCCGGATGGCCGTATAACTGCAGGCCATTTTGCTCTCCTCAAGAAATTATCATCCGAAGGGATGCTTGAGGGACTTGTTTGTTTCGACGGGGCTTCTGCTAGGGAGGGATGGAACGCAAGAGATGCCGCTATGGCCAAAAATATCCTCACCAATCTTTCTGGCGGACCAACCTTGGTGGTGGCAGGAAACCTACATGCAAAAACAGAGACTATTATTTTTAGTGACGAATCAGGAGAAAGGCATCCAATGGGGGAAAACGTTAAGAATGAAATTCCTGATGTTGCTACGGGCGGAATTGAATACATCAGTGGTCATTATCACAATTATGGTATTCAAAATTTCAGTGAACTGTCCGAAAGAGAAAATTCCCAAGAAGCAAGATTTTTTCAAGACGAAAGTGGAATCTACATATTTGAGGTGTTAGAGGCTCACCCTGCAACAGTTCCAAATCCTCACGTAAGAATTTAAATGTGCACCTACAGCAGGCCACAGCAAATGAGTCCAGAAACATGATCAAAATCTCACATGTTGTGCAAAAGAATAGCCGGCGCTCCCGAAGGGAACGCCGGCCGGTGTCTGCGCAAACTGCGCAGACGATTCAAGCGCGGCGACGACGCCGTGCTGCAGTGAGGCCCATGACGCCGAGACCGAAGACTGCCAGGCTGGTCGGCTCCGGCACCGCTGCCATCTCGATATTCGCCCAGCTCGCGGTGTAGCTGCCGCCGATGGCGCCCGGTGCGGCGGGATCATTGCCGTTGAAGTTGTAGGCCTGCATGATCACGTCGTCGTAGTTGATCGCGCCGTTGGTGGTCAGGTCGGTGTAGACCAGATTGCCATCCACCGAGTACTCGTAGGAAATGCCGTCGAAGGCGAACGAGAGATCGACCCAGGTGTCGCCGACGAGCGTGACACCCAGATCGACCCAGCCCACGTTGGCGTCCCAAACGCGCAGGCGTGCGGCACCACCGTAGTTCGTGAAGCCGATGATCCCATAGTCATGGGGATCGGCGCCGACGCCCGTGAACATCGATGCCCACATGTCGGTCCGGACATGACCGTTCGCCGCGCTCAGCATCGCCGTCGAAATGTAGAGCGACGCCGACAGGCTGTTGCCCGCGCCGGCGCCGCCGAGGTCATAGCTTCGACCCTGCGTGTTGTAGAACGTGGAGTTGAAGCCGGACGGCCTGGAGCCGAAACCGTCGGCCGGACTGATGCCGATGCCGAGCACGTCGTTCCGACCGGCGAACGTGCCGACGTTGCCGAAGGAATTGGGTGCATACCGGTCGACCGTCCACCCCGAAGGGGCAGTGGCAAAGCTCGGCATGATTTCGGCCGCCCAGGCGACCGACTGCGCGAGCGCGAGGAACAGTGCCCCCGCAACCGCAAACAAGAATCGCTGCATACGAAGTCCTTTCGTCTATCTATAAGTACAAGCGTGCCATTCACGCCCGGTGACAATAACACACATGTTTAGTTTAATCAAGACACTTCGAAGGCCTAACCTTACGCGTTGGTTTGTCAGCTTTCCTATCGAAGTGAGTGGTATTACTAGTTCGTCCAGAATGCCCCTCCCGCTCTGCTGCGGGGATAGCGTGGCGGATGTTTTTAATGAAGGTTGGGCAAAGTAGTCGCGTCATCCTCTGTCGTTTTGCTACAATAGTTCCATGCCAGTAACTTCAGTTGCTACCGGTACCCTCCATAGAGTACCTACAGACTTGCGGCAAACGCTGCAGAAGAAAGCCGATGTCTTGAAGCTATGGGATGGTCTCACGCCACTTGCGCGCAACGAGTGGATTTGTTGGGTGACGATTGTAAAAAAGCCGGAAACTCGAAAGGAGCACCTCAAGCGACTGTGTGAAGAACTGCGTGAAGGGAAGCGTCGGCCCTGCTGTTGGCCTGGCTGTCCGCATCGGCGGCCCAACGCACTGAAGTGGTTTGGTGGCAAGAAAAAGGCGTAAGTTTCAGAGCGCACAGCGCTTCCAAAGTAGTTACAAAAATATGGTACGCTAGAAGAGTATGCATACAAATGTCATCATTGGATTACTGGTACTGATTCCTCTCCTCGCGGGGATAGTGGTGTACACCCAGCCGGTAGTGGCACCTTCGGTAGTAGAGACTACTGAGCCGGTATTTATCCCTGGTACACCAGAGACGTCGAGGGCCACCTACAGCGATGGTATGTCCGAAGTGGAAGCAGTGTTTGATAATCGGGCAGAGACGGTAACCTTTACCCACGACGCTACGGGAGAGGTGGTACTGCCTCGGGCGGTCTCCGGGAGTGGCGCTCGCTACGCGAGCGAAGATGAGCGCTTAGTTTTCTGGGAGCACCAGGGTGAAGCGACGATCGAGCAGGATGGCGAAACTATTTTTCTAGGTGCGCTGGTAGAGAACAGACCGACCCCAAGCACCTCCCCTGACCCTACGAGCCCTACCACACCACCTCTAGGTTCGTGGATATGGGAGGGTACGTACATTGTTGAGCCCACCCTGGCTGATGGTGAGATGCTGGTGATGGAAGATATACTTACTGATTCACCAGGGAAGCCGACCGCCTTTACCCTCACCTTTACCGCCGATGGACGACTCTCTGGTACCACTGACTGCAACGGCTTTGGTGGCAGTTACACGACAGACGGCGATGGTGACTTTAGCCTCGGTGAACTGGCTAGCACCAAAATGTTTTGCGAGGATTCGCAAGAAACTGATTTTACCGCGGCGCTTTCGACGGCTGATAGATACGCACAGCCGACTCCCGACGGACTTATACTCCACCTCTCACTTTCAGGTGAAGAGATGCGTTTTGTGCGGAAGTAGCTTTCTGATCAAATTGTAGACGCAGGTTTGCAGCCTGAGTTGGTTAAGATATAGCAGCTTGACAATAAGTAATACTTGTAGTTTTCTTGTGCAAGGTTTCGGCGAATCGTTCGTCGAAACAGGAGAAGCACTGAGATGTACTTCGTGATTCCGGGCTACGAGCCCGTTATCCAGGGTTGGCAGTGGCTGTATCTCGCCATCTTGGGCTTGGCAGCCCTGCTCGTGACGCTGCCCCTCTCTAGCCAAAGGGGCGCCCCGCGCTGGCTGAAGATCGTCGCTGGGATGCAGATCCTACTCTGGGGCGCCTGGCCCTTCAACAGCGTGATCATCCTTCTCTACGGCGTGCTCCTTCTGTCTGCCCCTTTCACAGCGAGCTTCCTCGCCATGCTGATTGGGATCTGTATGTTCACTTCCACCTTCTACGTGACTTTCGTGCGAAGGTGAGGAGGAAATACCGAGCGCGTGCCTGACAAGCACGCGCTCAACTCGTTTGGTTCGCTCGCTGTTAATAAGCGCTAGTTGGCACTGTAGGTCGGATGCTATAGTGGGCCAATCGTATGCAGAGCGTTATGACGTGGGTGGCCCGCGGGGCAGTAGCAGTGATACTCCTTGGGGCAGTGGCAGTTCCTGATGTCACGCATGCGCAAGCTGGGGCGGGTATTGGTATTACACCGGCCATCATTGAAGAGGCGGCCTCGCAAGGTGAGACAAAGCAGTATACCGTTACAATTTCTAATTTGAGTGACCAGAACCAGAAGTATTTTGTTTTTGTGCGTGACATTGTTGGTGTAAAGGATGACAGTTCACCGGTGTACGCAACGGAAGGGGTGGAATCCACAGGCTACGAGATCAGTAGTTGGATTACGCTGGAGAAGGGAGAGATTGATATTCCGGCACGGACGAGTGCGCCACTGAGTTTCGTCATGCAGGTGCCGGCAGATGCTTCCCCCGGTAGTCACTTCGGCGCAGTGTTTGTCAGTGTGGAGTCACCGCGGATGCGCTCGACGGGAGCATCGGTCGGCTATGAGGTTGCCAACATCGTCAGTATTCGGGTTGCTGGTGAAGCTGATGTGCGCGCTGAAATTCGCGAATTTTCTACCAACCGTTTTATTCATGGCGCTACCGATATTGATTTCTCACTCAGTATTCAAAATAGTGGTAACGTCCTTGTACGCCCCACTGGTCCGGTAGAAATTACCAATATGTTTGGCAAGCAAGTAGCCCTCCTTGCGTTCAATGAATCACAGGCCAGTGTGTTTCCGGGAGTAACCCGCGATTACGTGTTTAACTGGCAGGATGATGGGGTGGGTTTTGGGCGCTATGAGGCGCGGGTGAGTCCGATTTATGGAGAGGCGGGGAATAAGCAGACACTTTCAAGTACTGTATCTTTCTGGATATTACCGATGAACATCATCGGCCCCTCATTGACAGTGCTGGTGGTACTGCTCGCGGCAGTTTACCTCGGAATACGCTTGTATGTTCGACGAACGGTTGCCCTCTTGACCTCCGGTGGTGGTGAGCGGCGAATTGTAAGAACTGTGCGACGCCGGGGACAGCCAGTTGTCTTTATGACGCTGGTCGCTATGCTTGCTACCACGGTACTTTTCCTGATCCTTCTCTTGCTGATTTTTGCCTAACGGCGTACCATTACATTACGTATTGCTACTATGGTCACCACACTTGAACATTCTCCATACCACAAGACACTGCGCGTAACAGCGCTCATCTTTGCGGTGGTGCTGGTGTTTCAAAGCGGTTTGTTTTCTAGCACGACAGCCAGGTTGTCGATGACCACTCAGTCGTATCTCGCGAATGCCGTGGGTGTGTACGTCGGTGTGCCAGCTAATGACGTCAACACTCTTACGTCGCGTATCACTGAACTGGAGCTCGCGCTCGACGCCAAGGAGCGTGAAATCAACGTAGGGCTTACTGCCGGCAGTAGTGTCCCGAGCTCGGTGAGTACGTTTATTCTCAGTGGCATTTTGTTTATTCTTTTGGTACTGATTGTACTGAATTATGCGCTTGACTTTACTCGTCAGCGCCGCGAGGCTGAGGAAGAACAGCGAACACTGGTGGTAGCGCGCTAGACCGCCGATTATTTTTTGCTAGTGACAGTGGTGTGTGTTTTTTAAATGTCGTCTGCGCGTGTGCGGTATACTTTGTCTATGTGGCGGAGATTGCGCGGGGTCGTGCGCTCACTTTTTGTAGTAGTGGGTATTATTGTGCTCACGAGTTTTTCTATTGACGCTACCGATGCACTGCGTGGTTCAGAAAGTGCGCTCGGGTGGCTCGTGCGTGACCTTCGTAGTGGTCAGTGCCCAGCGGATATGGTGATGGTCGAAGGTGTGAGTCAACATCGCCTGTGTGTCGATCGCTACGAAGCGGGGGTCAGTCCAGCCTGCCGCTACATACGTCCGCAAAGTGCACTTGAAACAGCTGAAAATATCAACGATCCTGATTGTGCTCCAGAGAGTGCTGCAGAGGTTTTGCCGTGGACGCACGTAATGCAGGTACAGGCCGAGCAGCTCTGTGCTCGGGTCGGTAAGCGTCTTTTGAGCGCCGGAGAATGGTTTTTGGCCGCCGCTGGCACTCCCGATAATGACGAGGTGTGTGCTCTTACTACCACTCTTTCGCGCACGGGTAGCAATGAACAGTGTCATTCGGGAGCTGGCGCCTACGACATGGTGGGTAATGTCTGGGAGTGGGTGGGTGACGAGGTCTCGTATGGGAGTGTCGGTGAGACCGTGCTGCCGGCCTCCGGCTTTGTAGCGGCGGTAGGTACTGGCGGGCTTCCGAGCGTGACCAGCTCGACCCCCAGCGGGGTATTTAATAATGATTATGTCTGGACAACCGAGGAGGGTGTACAAGCGCTGATGCGGGGAGGCTTTTACGGGAGTCGAGGCGATGGTGGCATCTACGCTCTCCACGCTGCAGTGGCACCACAATTTTCTAGTGCGTCAGTGGGCTTTCGCTGTGCCCGCTCACTGTAGTATGAAGGTATGAAGCGCGCAGCCTACAGTTTCGTCGTGATCATCGCGGCCGTGGTGGTGACTGCCGTGGGTATCGATGCTGCCGATACCTTGCAAGGTGTGCGAGGCACTATGCTGGCGGGACTGATGGGGCAGGAAGCGCAGGCCAGGTGCCCCCATGGAATGGTAGAAGTACCAGCAGCACTGTCGTTTAGTTGTGTCGACGCCTATGAGGTATCAGCGAGCGCAGAGTGTACGGTGGCCGCGCCAGCGAACCCCGCCGATTCACTTGCCAATATTGCTGATACTGATTGCGAGGCGGTGAGTGAGGCAGCGGCCACACCATGGCGCTATGTTGCGCGGGCTGACGCCGAGCGCCTGTGTGCGCGGGCAGGGAAGCGACTCCCCACTGCCGAAGAGTGGTACCGGGCGGCACTCGATACACATGAGGCGGCCTGTCAGACGGATGGTGGCAGCGTGGGGAAGACGGGCGCGGTAGCGGAGTGTAAAGCCGCCTCTGGTGCCTACGACATGGTCGGCAATGTCTGGGAATGGGTTGCTGATGATATATATGAAGGCGTCTACAGGGAGAGGCCCTTACCACCTTCGGGGCACGTGCTCGCTGCCGACGCTACGGGAGTGGCTACGAGGACGGGGACTGCTCCTGAGAACGGGACTTTTGGCCAGGCTTATTTTTGGGCACGTAGCGAAGGCTCGTACGGGATGATTCGGGGTGGCTTTTACGGCAGTCGTAGCGATGCGGGCGTCTATACCGTCCACGCTCACACCCCTACCGACTTTACCGGGGAGGCCGTGGGCTTTCGTTGCGTACGGTAGTAAAAACATCCGCCACGCTATCCCCGCGGCAGAGCCGACGGGGCAGTACGCGGGCGGAATCGGGGTGTTTTTGCTAGCAGAAGAAACGGCTCCGCCGTTACGTATCTTTTGTCCATTCAGCCTCGGGGCAGAGCCCACGAGGCTGAATGGACAGACTAGTAAGATGGTAGACTTTATAAACTCATCATCCCCATGGCTTTGGATACAAATATCACTCCTCCTACCGAAAACGCCCACCCACTCCGCAACCCGTATCGGTTTTTTTGGCATGTCTCACGACCACACGCGGGGTGGATGTTTTTTGCTATTGCACTGGTAGTCATCGCTGCCAGTATCAGCCAACTCACTAATTATTTTTACAAATTTATTGTAGAGGCGGTGGAGCGTGGGGACGTCTCGTCGGCTCTGTGGTGGGGAATGATCTTTCCGGCCGCGATGTTTGCGGTACAAGTTTTATATCGGTGCAGCGGTTACGTGGGTGCTCGCTGGACCACACACGCCTACAAGCAGAGTGTCATCACGCTGTATCACCACGCGACGCAACACTCGCATACTTACTTCAGCAATCGCTTTTCTGGCTCCATCACAAATAAAATTCGCAATGTAGTGGGTGCGATCGAAGAGGTGATTCCAGATTTTCTATGGGGACAACTTACTTCACTGGTGGCGTTTGTGACGGCCTTTGCCATCATTGTATCGGTGGACGTTGGTGCGGGCAGCGCTTTTATTGGGTTACTGGTCGCCTTGATTGTAGTTAATTCACTGATGGCGAAGGAAAAGGCTCGTCTTTCAAAAATGAGTGCTGCAATTGGTACCAGGATGCAAGGTCGGGTGGTGGATACTTTCACCAATATATCGGCTGTTCGACAGTACACCCAACAGTTGTTTGAAGAGTCAACGCATGAATCTCTGGCTGAAGAAAGTCGGACAGCAAAGTTCAAAAACTGGATGTATACCGAGCGGATGCTCCTCATTAACTCGGTAGTGTTGTTTTTTGGAACAGGAGCAATGTTTTGGCGACTTATCACCCAGTGGAGTGCGGGCTTCATTTCTGCCGGTGACTTTGTGCTTGTGCTTGCCCTCACAGCCAATCTTATTGGCAACTTACTATTCATTGGCCGGGCCTTTAATGCCATGTCGCGGACGCTCGGGGAAATGCGCGAAGGGCTAGAAGACATTTACGTTCCGTACGATATTGTTGACGCCGACGCGGCGCAGCCGCTCCAGGTTACTAATGGGACGATTGTCTGGGATGACGTTCGTTTCAACTTTGAAGCCAACACCGTGTTCGATGATTTTTCTCTCACTATTCCCGGGGGGCAGCGGGTCGGACTGGTGGGTTCATCGGGGGCAGGAAAGAGCACCTTTGTCTCGTTGCTCTTGCGCCAGCACGAACTTGGCGCTGGTAAAATTTTTATCGATGGGCAGGATATCACCACAGTGACACAAGATTCACTACGCACAGCGATCGCTGTTGTCCCACAAGAGCCACTGCTTTTCCACCGGACTATTCGCGAGAATATTGCGTATGGCAAGCTTGATGCCCCCGACGATGAGATCGAGGCAGTGGCGCGGAAGGCCTACGCTCACGACTTTATTTCCCTCTTGCCACAGGGGTATGACACGCTCGTCGGCGAGCGGGGGGTTAAGCTTTCCGGAGGACAAAAACAACGTGTTGCGATTGCAAGGGCAATGCTCAAGGATGCACCTATTTTAATCCTCGACGAGGCTACTTCGGCGCTCGATAGTGAAAGTGAGGTGGCTATTCAGAAGGCGCTACATGCTTTGATGGCGGGAAAAACTGTCATTGCAATTGCGCATCGTCTGTCTACGTTGCGTGAAATGGATCGCATCATTGTGCTTGATAGTGGAAAGGTGGTGGAAGACGGCACGCACGATGCGTTGCTTTCCTATGGTGGTGTCTACGGACGTTTGTGGGAACATCAATCAGGGGGATTTCTCTAGAGCGGAGCTGGCACTAGCCGCCGCGCCGTAGGCGCGGGGGCTAGTGCCATGTGTATGACTCACCGCAGCGGGTACGTATCCCAAGGTACAATGAAGTAGCAATGTCGACTACCGTCACCAGGCTATGGGCGGGTCTTTTGGGAATCTCTCTAGGTCTCTTGGTTCTGTGTGTGTGGTCGCTCTATGACGTACAGGCACGTAACATTAACCAATATCGCGATACCATTTCCACCTCGGCGCCTGGCCAGTTGGCCAATCATACACTCTCATTTCGACTTGATACCGCAGTTAATCCTGGCGGGTATATTGAAGTAATACCACCCGATGGATTTGAAGTTGTAGCTTCCACGTCATTTAGCGTTCGCAATGTCGAATTGTATGTAAATGGCTCACCACGCCTGGCAGCCGACACTGCTGCACCAGGTTACGACCAAGTTGATATCACGCCCGGATCGCCAGGTGTAATTCGCTATACGCTCGAGCCAACTAGTGGTATTGCTGCTGGCAGTAATCTAGAACTCAGAATCGGCGATCATACCTCAGTCTCTTCTGTTTTTAGCGAAACCTTCAGCACTTCAACTGGTACCACCACTACACCCGAAGATACTCCTGGTATTGTAAACGCCAGTACTACGGGTACCCATGAGGTTGATGTGCGCGTATATGACGGAGGAGAAATTGCTGATGCTGGATTTTTAATTGCCATCGTTGAGCAAGTGGGAGTGGGACCAGTTGACACTACCGAGGAAATTCCACCGTTTCGATTCAACGGTACACCGACCAGTACGGTAGGTGGTACTACGCTTAGTGTAGAAATTACCCTTGAAACTGATGAGCTGGCGGTGTGTCGCTTTTCGGCTACCTCAAGTATTCCGTATCAATCGATGCCGTCGACCTTTACTAACACTGGGCTGGTTTTCCACTCAACTATTGTTCCTGTAACACCTAATTCAGTGCAGCGCTTCTATGTGCGGTGTATTGATGATGAGGGGAACTTCAATATCGACGACTATCTTATCGAGTTCTCGGTTAGCGATATCCCAACCGGTAACGCTAACACGGAAGGTAATGTCTCGGGCGACGGGACTGGCCAGGGTAATCAGGGCACGGGAGATGGTGGTGGAAGCGGCGGACAAACCGGACAATCGGACGGACAGCTACCGGAGGTAGGGGGTTCTGCGGGTACTGGTGGAGCCGGGGGCGGCGGTGGGGGCGGGCGGGGCGCAGATAGTGGTAGTACGGCTGGCGGTGGTTTTGAGTCGTCTGATGCTCCGTACCGCAGTGGTGATGGTCGGGTCGAAATTAGCGGTTTTGCCTTCCCACGTGCGCGGATGACGTTTTTGGTCGATGGTAAGCAAGCTGGTACAGCGCAGGCCGGTAACAATGGTGCTTATACGGCAACCCTCGACGCAATTGCGCGTGGTGTTTACACGTTCGGGGTGTTTGCTACTGACGGCAACAACGTGAAATCAACCACCTTTAGTACTTCGTTTACAGTTTCAGGTGCTCGCACAACTGCACTTACTAATATTAATATCGCACCGACCATACGTATTCAGCCAGATCCTGTGCAACCGGGTGAATCAGCCACCGTATCTGGGTTTACCTTGCCAAATGCCTCCGTCACACTGGAAACTGAGCGTGATAAGAGTACTGCGTCAAAAAAGACGTATACAGCCACCAGTGACGGTTCTGGCGCTTGGAGTGTTGCCCTGGAGACTTCTGGGCTACAGAATGGTACGTACAAAGCGCGCGCCCGGGCAACCCAGTCAGGAGGTGTAAGTACAAATTTTTCTAACTACACACTCTATGGCGTAGGGCAAGCAGCCGACCGTGTAAGTACGGCAGACCTCAATACTGACAGTCGAGTCAATCTAACTGACTTTTCAATTCTGCTTTTTTGGTGGAACACCGCCGGTGGTGACTCAAGCCCGCCAGCAGACATAAACAGCGATGGTCGAGTCACTCTGACAGACTTTTCAATTCTGCTTTTCAACTGGACTGGGTAGCGGTGTGGGTAAAACAAGCGGGTTTGACTGGTGCGTGCTCTATACTAGTAAATATATTGTATGTCCTTTCTGCAGCGCCTAAAGGGGAGAGGAGTTAAATCTGGAGACGGACTGCAGTCTGCTGCGGAAGAGACTGCTGTCGATAAAGTAGCGCAACTTGACGTTGATGTCTTTCAGAGTGAACGACTGATCGTGGTCTATGCCCAATCGGCGGGCGCTGATATGAACGATGTGCATGTATCGATCGAGGGCGATGCCGATATCATCTTACTCGAGGGTCGGCGCGTACGACCCGAGTACCTGGTGTTTCCCAAAAAGAAAGTGCCAGGTGCATTTGTGGCTGAAGAGTGCGTCTGGGGTGACTTTTATCGGCGGATTATTTTGCCCGAAAGTGTTGATATTGAAAAAGCTGAAGCTAAAATTAAAAATGGCGTACTGATCCTCACGTTACCACTCCTAAAGCCAGAGGAAAAGGAGCGCGTGCGCTTGCGTGTGGTGCAAGAAAAGCGCGCCTCGCGCCCTGTCTAACATATGTCCAGCATTTCCTCGCACGTGCACAGCTTCAGACACTACCTACTAGCCGTGGGTGTGCTTTTGTGGTTTGTTTTTAGTGCGTCGTTTGCTTCTGCCGCGACCGTGGCGCTCACTCCTTCAACTGGTACCTATAGTCCCGGACAAACCTTCACCACTACGGTGCGTGTGACGCCGGGTGGTAGTAATGTAAACGCAGTAGAGGCGGCGCTTAAATTTGACCCCGCACTGGTGACCGTGGTGAGTGTGAGTAAGGAGGGTTCAGTATTTTCACTGTGGACCACTGAACCGGCATTCTCAAACACTGCGGGTACGGTGACCTTCGGTGGTGGTAGTCCTACGCCATTCACCGCTGCCTCAAATGTCCTCACGATTACCTTTAGGGCAGTGGCGGCTGGAACAGCTGGAATTACTTTTAGCAGTGCTTCCATTTTGGCTGCTGACGGCCGCGGTACTGATGTCTATGAGGGATCTACGCCAGCGAGCTTCACGGTCTCAGCTGCTGCCGCGCCGCCTCCTGCAGAAACTCCAGCTGAGACACCAACGACCCCGCCAGCTACAACTGAAGAGGATGACGAAGGGGAAGAAGCAATTATTTTTGGTGATCCACCGCGTGCCCCAGAGGTTGGATCACAAGTTTTCCTCGATCCGGAAATGTGGTACAAGGCCACGGACGGTATCTTTACCTGGACACTACCATTTGACGTCACCGCAATCGCCATCGAAATAGCTACGTCCTCAGATAATGATCCGTCAAAGAATCCAAACGCTGTTTACGATCCACCGGTTGATGAGTTTGTCATCAACAAGGGGTTGATCGTCGATGGTGAGCAGTACCTTAGTGTCCAGTATCAAAACCAAGTGGGCTGGGGCGGTATCACCAATCGGAAGCTACGCATTGACACCACGCCGCCAGAAGAATTTGTTATAAACGTCCGCCCCGGTACGTCACCAACTGATTTCCCACTCCTCGTTTTTGAGGCAAATGACCTTACTTCGGGAATCGACTACTATGAAATGACGGTTGCTGACAAGGAGCCGTTTCGAGTTACTCCGGATGAGGCAAAGTTAGGTTACCTTCTTAAGGAGCTTGAAGATGGTACCTACACAGTGAAGGTAGATGCCTTCGACAAAGCTGGAAATAAGCGAGAGGGAAGTGTTGCAGTTCTTATCACAGCGGGATGGGTCAAGCCTGTCGAGACAGAGGAGACTACTTCATTCTGGGATTACTTTACCGCCCGAAATCTCCTTGTTGGATTCTTGCTGGTCATCATTTTGCTCCAGTTCATCTACATTTGGTTTGACCGCAAGCAGGTTAGACTTAAGGAGGAAAAGCTCCGAAAGGAGACTCGCGAAATTCAAGATCAGATGGAAAAAATATTCTCAGCCCTTCGCGACGAGATCTACGATCAAGTTAACATGATTACAAAGCACAAGCGTCTATCCAAGAACGAACGCATCGCAGTTGAGGGACTTACGCAGGCGCTTGAAGTTTCCGAGACATTGATTGAGAAGGAAATCAGTGATGTAAAGTCTATTCTTAAATAGAATAGAGCGTCCATCCACAGAAACGTGCGACACACCTCCCATACATTGGGAGGTGTGTGGGGAT
>JALHRC010000019.1 GCA_022841645.1 Minisyncoccota bacterium | reverse complement strand
GAAGATTCTCGACTGCAGCCTCCCGTAGGAGTATGGACCGTGTCGCAGTTCCATCGGTGGGGGTCAGGCTCTCACCTCCCCTAGCCGTCGTAGCCTTGGTAAGCCGTTACCTTACCAACAAGCTGATAGCCCGCAGGCCGTTCCCAAAGCGATAAATCTTTACTCCGAAGAGACCATCAAGTATTATCCCGCCTTTCGGCGGATTATCCCTGACTTTGGGGTACGTACCTACGTGTTCCTACCTCGTCTGCCATGGACGCATCGCACGAAGTGCGATGCAATATTGAAAATGGAAAATAAAATATTGAAAATGTTTTTGGCCTTTAGCCAAACTCTTTTCTCTATTCCATCTTCTCTATTTCTCTATCGTCATCACATTCCTTGTGATGCGTCCATTCGACTTGCATGCCTCATCCACGCCGCCAGCATTCATCCTGAGCTAGGATCAAACTCTAATTTAAGACAGGGTACCAAAAGCAAAAGCTTCAGATACCTTGCGTCCGCGAGCAGTGCGCTCCTGTACTAGTTGCGCGCTCAGCAGACAATTTTTTTACCTAAGGATAAGACAAACGAAGGAACGAAATCGTCACTTGTTTGCCTTATATATTGTTGTTGATGCATGTCGTTTTCTTTGTAATGAACCATTGTGATTATTTGGTCCAGCGATTTGCTTTGGATAAAACAAATCGGGACATAAATTCACAATATGCCCTTCAGGCATTTGTTCATTTAAAAACAACATGTACACATATGTAGTGTTGCTCACTACATATGGTTATGTGATTCTCTCAGCCCTGCCAAGAGAACTCCCGCACATTCGTCGCACACACAAGCGCGCCGTCTGCATGGGATCTATCAAGTCACAATGTCCCCTTCGGGATGGCCGTTTTGAGAGCTCAGTGTAAGGCGCAAAAAAACGCCTCACCCTCGCTTCCCCGACCCTCCGACGAACAGTGGCAGTAGTATACAGATGAAGGGGATTATTGCAAGCGCCTATTCGGGACAAAGTGAGGGGTAATGGAGGGTCGGTGGTGGCAGGTACGAGACACATGAAAAATAGACGTAATTTGGGCCGGCGCGCGAGCGACCGGCCCTGTTTTGCCCCCTTTAGGAGGCTCATTCTTCTCGGGGTGGATGGCTGAGTTCGAGATGCGCGTTGCGGATCTCCCTTCCCAGCTCAGCCTGCCGTGACCGCGCCTGCGCCCAGTGGCGAGCGGTCTGATGGAACATGACGTCCATGTTCCTACCCGCACCAAGGCTTTGGAGCACCCGGCGCAGCGAGATGAAGTGCTCGCTCGGATAGGCGACAGCGCCGCCTGTTGGTAGGGCTTCGCGGTAGCTCGAAAGATCACCGAGGTGACCATCCCAACGCACCACCCCTTCCGACTCCCAGCGCACCGTGACTCGCCGTCCTCCAATATTGCCGATCCGTCCCACAGCCGACTCAACCCCTTCTGGCAGCCGAGGCAGTCGTACGGCGCGTGTGACGAAGAGGAGACGATGATCACTGACTCGCCGCTCCCACAGCTCGGTGGTTCCACTCGCCACATCCACGAGCAGAAGGAACCGTGAGGGGTTCCGATTCGGAGCCATTTCAGGCATCGGGCCCTGGCGATGCCTGGCTTCAGGGAACTCTTCCTCTGTTCCCAGTTCCAATAGCGCCAGGTGTCTCTCGAGCACCGTAGCTGCAGAGTGTGGATCACCACGATCTGCGGGTAGTGACGAGCACGCAGCCAGCGCCATGAGCACGCATGCTGCCAGAAGTTTCCGCATTTTTTGACTCCCCTGTTTACAGTCTAATTTTATTAGATCACACTTTAACACTAAAAACAACTAAACGACCTCCCATGCTATACTCACGTCACTTCCCCATCCTCTATGCCGGCGCGCCGTGCCCTCCTCCACCTCCTTACCGAATTCGTTCCGGTCGTCGCCTTCTTCCTCGCCGGTAATTTCCTATCACTGACCGCCGCCACCTACGTCCTTATTGCGACCACCGTCGGGGCCCTCATTATTGGTCTGTGGTGCGCTGGGCGCATGCCAGTCCTGCCGGTAGTATCGACGCTGTTTGTCTTGGTCTCTGGTGGCATTACCCTGCGCGAACATGAGGCCGAGGCACTCATCATTGCCGACTCGCTCTACTATTTCCTCCTCGCCGGCGTCGTCGCCGTCGGCCTCTCCGTGCGTTTCAATATTATGCAGTACTTTTTCGACCATACCTTTGCCATGACACGAGAGGGTTGGGACGTGCTCGCCCTCCGCTTTGTCGCTATTTTCATCCTGGCCGGTGCCGCCAATGAGCTGGTGCGCATGCTGCTCACCTCCGAGGCCTGGTTTGATTTTCGCTTCCTCAAAGTCCTCACCATCACCGCCTTTGGGATTTGGCAGCTCAAAATCGCCCGCGACTATCGCGTTCCTGACAAATCAAACGAGTGGGGTCTGCGTACCAAAGAATAAGTTCCTACTTGCTTTTTTAAATATAGAAAGGGGTGGCACCGCACCGAAGCGCAGCCCCACCCCGTTTGTCGCCCGTTACAGATGATGACTACTCGTGACCCGTCAGCCACCCACCACCTGCAGTCCCTGCGGGCTCCTCTGCCGCAGGACTTGCCTTTTCTGGCTGCTGGTATAGTGCTCTAGGAAGCCCGTTGTCGAGTCGTGGAGTCGGGTCAGGACGCTCTCGCGTCGGCACCCACCCATTCCCACCTACGGGTGGCTTTCCAACATTACTCATAGCCTGATCTCCCTCTCACATCGTCACAGGTCGGCTGCCTTACGCGGCAATGTTGCGAAAGGACACCGTGGTCGATCGAATCCAGGCGGGTGCTGATCGAGATCAGCTGCACCACCATCAGGACGCGGACGCTCCACAGTGGTTATGCCAGGAGACGAGTCTGACATCGCTCCTGTCCCCCCAGTTTCGCAAGATGAGGGAGGATTTCCCTCCACAGAACCACTCATCCGTGATCTCCTCTGCTGCGCGTTAAAAAACTCACCTTCGCCGAAACAAAAAAATCCCCGTGAGGGGGTCTTGTTCCGGCGTGTGTTTCTGAAACGAATCTACACCGACAAAGCCCCCGCACTGGTACTAAACCAAGCGAAGTAGGCCACGACGGTAGACTTTCGTTCCATACCTACGATAGTAGCCGAGAGGCGCACGAGCGTCAAGCTTGAATCACTATAAAAAATGTGGACGAACGGGTAGTACGATCGATCGTACTACCTAAAAATCAGTACACTACCAATCTGGTAACCACTGCACCTCTCAAAAACGAAAAGGTGCCTATGATGACTTCCTGTCAAACCCTTCGGTTAACCGAAGGGGTTTGACGTTAGGACACACCGACATTTATTACCGTTTTTAACTATATGAAAAAGGCCGTGCCCCCGCGCGATCTGGTCGTCTGACCATTTCGCGCGGGAGTGCGGGCCTGCGTCATCCCGACGGCTTGTTGCCGTCGAGATCAGCTGGGTTAGGATAGGGACCCTCCTCTCCGCGTCCGACTACACAGCCGAACGGGAAACCCCCGAGGTCAGCACCATATCCGGGGCCGTCAAGCCTCGGATCTCGACCCCTCAAAGATGGCACCCGGTTCCTCCCCACGGAAGAAGCGGGTCACCATTGGCATCCATTACGCCACCAGACGGCGTCTCGACGCCCTCCTCATCTAAAAAACCCACCATTCGTCAATCCCTCTTGAACATTCCGGTCTTTTCCCCTATCCCCCCAATGAGGATTCAGGTGCCGGTGCGAAAGTAGTGCATGTGCCATACTCTTGCATCGAAACCCGAGCGTCCAGCGATTTCCTCAAGGAAAAAGGAAATCGGGACGTAAATTCACAATAGTCGCTACGCTCGTTTGTTCATTTAAAAATCCCCTTGCGGGGCTCTGGTGTGCATCTCTTTTTTCAAACACTACACCATTACCCCGCGCTTTTTCATGCGCTTCGCGACGACAATGGCAATGCAACGCTGCATACCATCGACTATAATCGAGCGTCAAAAACCTGTCAACCACTTTTACACACCAGGCTTAGTGTCTTCCCTTCCCACGACTCGCTCGATAAATAGCGGAATAATGCGTGAAGCATCAGTCGACTCTTGCACAATCGAATCGACAGCTACCCCCTCAGGCAAATAGCCAGGAGAATTGGCGAGCTTCCACGCCACGTCGTTTTTGGTGAGCTCGGGATGGAATTGTACGGTGTAGAGATTGGCACCATAGCGAAGGGCGCTGGTTTTGCACTGCGCACCCCCAGCGAGCACCACCGCCTCTTTGGGTACTGCGAAGAGACTATCCTTATGACCATACTGCGCCGAAAAAGTCTCGGGCAGTGCACTGAAAAGAGTGTCGCTTTGCCCGGCCGCGGTGAGCGTCACTGGAAACGTACCGACTTTTTTCTGCTCGTGATCGTTTACCACTTTTACCCCAAACACCTCAGCAACGATCTGATGTCCGAAACAAATACCAAGGACAGGGAGTGAGTGTTCGTAGGCATAACGAACGAGAGGCGCAAGACGGGCTGCAATCTGTTGTGAAGTTATTCTTGCCTCGTCGTCGTCAGCTCGCCCCCCATCAAAATCAAATTCGCCTGAGCCACCAAGCATCACCCCATCGTAACCAGCAAGCAATGTCGCTGGATCATTCCAAGCAACGGTTTCGTCGACCGAAGAAAGAAATGAGAGTTCTGCCGCACCCGCCACAGCGCGCTCGTATTCACTTTGCTCAGCCTTAAGCATCTCTGGCCGGCGCCGCGATTGGATGATAAGAATTCTTTTCATAAAGAAAACTGTAACATGCGTAGATATATTCATAAAAAAAGCGATCCCCGCGCCGGCCGTGTGGCCTGCGCGGGGAGTGTCATCTTCAGCACCGCACTCCAAAACCAAGGCCAGCATCGTAGCTTTCGGCCTGGAGGCGTTCCGCCAGTCTGCGGGCAGCACGTACTGTCCGTCGCGCTTCGCGATAGCGTTCTCTCGGGAGAACCGCCCTCCCCGACTCCGCTGCAGGCGGAGCCTTGGTGCGATCCTCTGAACCACTGTTGTTGGGGTCGTCTTCACTCTCGCACATGCGAGTATCTCCTCCTTCCAGCCACCGTACCCCCATGGTTTCGGTGCTGGCGGGCACCTTGCACCTCTGCAAGACGCCCACCAGAACCCAATTCCACTACCCCCACAACGCAAAGGGCTCCGCGATGTATCGGGAGCCCTTGGTGTCTTCTGTGGAGTAACCGTTACCCACGACCAAGTGCTCCCCTTCTAAGAAGTAGGGACACGAGGACGCAAGTAATAAACATACGTTGCATACTTACGAAAATATACCCGTTAGGAAAAAGTGTCAACTTGCTTTTTGGGTGGGCTGTGGGGAAAAGAAAAAGCACCGGACCACTGCCACATGAGGCGAGTCCAGTGCAAAGGGGGCGGGCATGCAAGGTTATACACGATCTGGGAGGGACCCAACGAGCCAGCGTTTGGAAGTACCTAGGGGATCTGGGGACTTCTCACATTATGACTCGAAGCGCGAGAACGCAGCTTGATCGCAGAGCCAGTTACCCGTCTCACTGTCCGGGGGGACAGCAGAACCTTGCACACCCTATCTTCGAGACTACACCATTTACTGCAAAACACAAGAATCACCAATACCCTCGCCTATGTTAAACTGTCCGTTGATGAAAAACACCACAGTCATTTCGGTCGGCGGGTCACTCATAGTACCCGACACTATTGATACACAATTCCTTACTAATTTAAAAACACTTATTGAAACACACACGGCTAACGGCCGTCGTTTTATTATCATCGCGGGCGGCGGCCGGACGGCACGGCGCTACCAAGACGCTGCTAAAGAAGTCGCCACCCTCACTCGCGACGACCTCGACTGGATGGGCATTCATGCCACCCGCCTCAATGGTCACCTCCTCCGTACTGTCTTTCGTGACATCGCCTATCGCGTCATGATCACCAACCCCGACGACATCCACGACGTCCCACCACAGGAAAAACTCATCGTCGCGGCCGGTTACCGCCCGGGCTCATCGACCGATCTCCGTGCCATCCAGATAGCAGAGCGTATTGGCGCCACACACGTGGTGAATCTTTCCAACACCGACTACGTCTATACTGATAATCCAAAAACCAATCCCGCAGCAGAAAAAATTGAAGATATCACCTGGAGTAAATTTAGAAAACTCATTCCAGAAAACTGGGACCCCGGTCTCTCGTCACCTTTTGACCCTGTCGCCGCGCAAGAGGCAGAAAAGTTAAGGATAGAAGTAGCGCACATTAATGGCACAAAACTCGAAGCCCTCACCGCCTACCTTAGAGACGAGCCATTTATCGGAACCAGGATTCATTCGTAGGCGCAATCTAAAAACAGCCGCGCGAGCAAAGCTCGCGCGGCTGTTTTTATGTTGTCCGAAGTACCTTATGCGAGGGAGGGCTCACTTGGTGGCGGCGGTACCGGTACCGGTTCTGGTGGAAGTGGTACAGCTGGTGCATACGGATGCGGGCCGTATTTATTACCCCCCTCCTGACTGGGGAGTAACATCATTACAAAGATAACGAGAGATCCCAGATAGGGGATGAAGTTAAGAAGATACCACCAGCCCGAAAAACCAATATCGTGAAGGCGACGAACATGGATAGCAATCACCGGCAACATGAACGCCAAAATAAATATAAGAAAAAGCAAGAAAATCAAAAATAGGTTACTTATCTCGCTAGAGGTAAAGATAAATAAGTTAAGAATGATAGCGAAAGCGGCAAGCGACACGGAATACATCAAGATAAATAGCCAGTACGCCTTGCGCGGTGTGCGCCCTTTAAAATCAGCGTAGTGGTGCAAAATTGGATCCAGAAGCCAGTGCATAAAGTGTGACTATAGTGTAATGAGATTATTCTACCACTTCGCGAACTGACGCTAGGGCCTTTTCTACCGCTTCGCCGAGTTCGGTAAATAAACCATCGTTTAAAATCGTGTAATCCGCTATTGCCATCACCTTGGCCTTTTGCATGCCGTGAGGATCAGGATCGTTCATCTCGAGTGCCTCGTGGGCAACAAACTCTTCAAAGGTGACGCGGTCGGAGTCTGAGGCACGTCCCACAATGCGTTCGTAGCGCGTTTGGACGTCGGCATCCACCGCAAACAGTACCCCGCCCTCGCGCTTGAGTGCTTCAGCTTCCGCAACAGCGCGGATTGATTCGATGATGAGTTTGGTACGGCTCGCCATGCGTACTTCGGAAAGCGCTACTCGAATCACATGGTCGTCGCCATAGGTAGCCCGAAGTTCATTCGCAATGAGGCGCATATGAGCGCGGTCAATCGGCATGCCGCGCTCTTCCAGCACCCGCGTGAAGTAACCACGGCTAGAAAAATGAATGAAGCCCTTATTTTTAACCAAGTACTCAACTACCTCACCCTTCCCCGCGCCGTCAGTACCGGTGATGCCAATCAACATAGTTACTTAACCTTGGTCGTTGTTCCTAGACGGCCCGCTTGCCAGCGTTCGTAGGCGACCAGCAGTGGCGAGGCAATAAAGATCGAGGAGTACGTGCCCGCTACTACTCCCACCATGAGAATAAAGATAAAGGTCTCAGTTACCTCCCCACCAAAGAAGTAGAGTGCCAAGAGAGCCAGCAGCACCGTGAGGGATGTATTAATAGAGCGAGCCATCGTGTCGACAATTGCTTCACCTACCACCTCACTAAAGGGACGAGTGAGTGTATAGGTAATTTCTTCCCGCGGCATCCCCCCGACGATCTGCACGGTTTTTTTGTGCGCAATGCGATGGAGTGTGAGTTTCTCTCGAATGCGGTCAAAAATGACGATCGTGTCATTAACCGAGTAGCCCAAAATAGTGAGGAGTGCTGTCACAAACAGAATATCGGCCTCGACGCCAACAAAGTAACCTAGGAGTGACATGGCAGCTAGTGGCACCACAATATCGTGGGCCAATACTAGAATCGCCATAAAGCCATACACCCACGACGAGACCGGTACCCCCACACCCGCAAACGCAAACGCCACATAGCACACGATCAAGAACAGTACTGCCCCGATAGCCCACACCGCCTTGTCAGCGAGCTCTGCGCCAATCACGGGCCCCACTGAAGTAAAGCGCGTCAGCTCACCACCTTCACCTAGCGTAGCGAGTGCACTCACTAAACGTTCACGCTCTTCGTCACTCAGGTCCTTCGTGGTAATGAGATATCCTTGCCCGGCATCGGTAGTCGTTTCGCGCACCGCCGCCCCAGCAAACCCAGCTTCGGCAATCGCGCCCTCCACTTCACCCTTTTCTGGCATTGTTGTGTAGCGAAGCTCAGTGAGAGCCCCGCCAGTGAAATCGATACCCGGGCGAATACCAAACGTCGCTACGATCGCCAAAGATACGGCAACAAGTGCCACACCAATCCAAATAAATATGTGCCGGTAGGTAATGATAGACATAAGAGACTAACGAATGGTGAAGCCAGTTTCGTAAAGCTTCGAAAGAAGGCCAGGGCGGTTACGCTCGACATCAGGCAGAATCATGAGAAAGGTACGGGTGAGGGTGATAGCTGAAAGCATCGAAATAATGGTCCCGACTCCCAAGACCAGCGCAAAACCTTTAATGAGTGCGGTGCCAAACCAAAAGAGAATAATTGCTGAAAGAAGCGCTGTCACATTACCGTCGCGAATAGCTGACCAAGCACGACTAAAGCCAACCCGCGCTGCTTCACGACTGCTTTTTCCTGAACGAAATTCTTCTTTCATACGCTCGAATACCAGCACGTTGCCGTCGACCGCCATACCCAGCGATAGTACAAAGCCGGCGAGCCCCGCCGCCGTGAGCGTAATCGGTATCAAAAGGAATGACACCAGGGTAATGACGACATACGCCACGAGCGCCACTGCGGCCACCACTCCCGGCAGGCGGTACCAGAAGATCATAAAGAGCGAAACGAGGAGGAGCCCCATGGCACCAGCCATAAGACTGTCTTTCACGACTGCCGCACCAAGCGTCGCATCGATAGTCTGGGTGGAGACGAGTTTGATAGGCACAGGTAGCGCACCAAAATTGAGGTTCTCAGCCAGCGCCTTAGCATCTTGTGGGGTAAAGTAGCCAGAGATAATAGCCGTGCCACCAAGAATGGGTTCGTTGATAGTCGGTGTAGAAATTACTTCACCGTCAAGGAAGATCGCCAGGGGTTCCCCAACATTGTCACGAGTGATTTGGGCAAAGAGATCAGCTCCCTCACTGTTAAAGCGAATCGAGACCACTGGCTCATTGGCGAGCTGCCCGCTCTGGGCGCCGGCAAATTCAACGGCAGCACTTTCAAGGTAGCGTCCCGTAAGACCAGTGTCGATATACGGGTCGATGTCGTCAACAGACTGACCGTTCACACGCACGTTCCCTATGACGGCTCCACTCGTCGCACTCGCCTCGAGTGCCGCGGCACTATCGATGGCAGCCAGTGCCTCACGATTAACTAATTTAAATTCAAGGAGCGGGGTCCGACCGATTTCATCAACCGCCGCACCAACATCAGTCACCCCAGGAAGTTCGACCACGAGCCGCTCCATAGTGGTTTCGGCAACAAAACTACTGCGCTCCACCCGCACCACTGGCTCGGAAACACCAAAGAGGTTGACACGACGTTCGATCACTTCACGCAGCACTCCCATTAGTTCCGGGACCTCTGATGCTTCTACCTTCGACACATCAGCTTCGTAGACGAGGTGAGAGCCACCAGCGAGATCGAGTCCAAATTTAAACGGAAAACGGGCAGCGTCGCCCGCCGTAGCGCTTTGGTAGACAAAATGACCGAGGGCCACCATCACCGCAAAAACAACAAACGCCCGAAACCACCGGAGAAAATTTTCAGTGCTTTCAGTCGCAGTAGTATCAGGCTTGGTGCTCATGGCAAAAATAACGCAAAATAACGTTTGGTGTTATACCACATTAGACCTCTCGTCGCCACTTACGCCCGCAGAGCTGCACGACGTTTTCAAGCAGTGTGGCTACGGTAAGCGGCCCAATACCCCCTGGCACCGGAGTAAAAAGGCCAGCCACCTGTCCCACCGCCGGATCAACGTCACCTACGAGCTCTCCCCCATCTTCAGAGGTGCCGGCATCAAAAATCAGTACCCCCAGATTAACATCAGACGGTGTGACCACTCCGGGACGACCCGCGCCGCTCACAATTATTTCGGCTGATCTGAGGTGCGATACCGGGTCAGGGGTACTCGCGGTAACGACAGTTACCGACGCACCCTCGAGAGCTAGAAAATGTGCTACCGGCTGCCCAACGAGTCGCCCTGCCCCCACGACCACCACCCGCCTATCCCGAAACGTTACGTTGTAAGCGGTGGCGATTTCTTCGATAGCGCGCACCACTGGCGACACCATCGCACCGTCGGATATTCCATACCACACACCATCGGGATCGGCTGCAATCGGAATGGCACGTAGCACAGTCTCACGATCGATGTGAGGCGGAAGCGGTAACTGTACCACTACCCCGTCGGCAGACTGGGCTGCCTTCTTTACGGCAGCGATCAGCTCCTCCGTACTTGAGTCACTCGGTAGTTCCGTAATGACCACTGCGACCCCCACCGCACGGGCCTTGCGCTCTTTGAGTGCCAAATACTTTAACGTCGCAAAGGTCGGGGCGCAGGTAATAATAGCCAGCGTGGGCTCACCAAAATTACCGAGAGCAGCTACGCGCTCTTTCGTACGGGCAAGGACTGCCGCTGCCAAAGCTTTTCCGTCAACGATCATAAGTTCCCAAAGGAGATGGTTGTAGTGTACTGCGCCGCGCACTTAACTGCCAGTGCGCATGATAATCGTGCTAATTGTTTTGAGAGCAATTTGAATATCCAAAAACAGCGAACGCCGGGCCAAATAATAGAGGTCGTAGGAAAGCTTTGTCGTCGTACGGGGAATATCCACCCCACCACGCGGTGCGTCAAAATTATTAATCTGGGCCCAACCAGAAAGTCCCGGCTTGAGAAAATGACGAGTGTTGTAGTAAGGGATAGCCTCAGCATAGGCGCTAGCCAGGGCCGGCATCTCAGGCCGAGGCCCGATAAACGAGAGGTCGCCACGTAGCACATTGAAAAGCTGTGGCAGTTCGTCAAGCCGAGTGGCGCGTAAAATGGCGCCGACGCGTGTATCAACCAGCGTACTCTTTAGCGCTGCGTCACCCGCGTCGGCGCCATTTTTAGTACGAAATTTGTAAATGGTAATTGGACGATTAAACTGCCCTACTCGAGTGGTGGTATAGAGAAGCGGCCCCCGATCATCGAGCCTAATCGCTAGGGCAATGAAGGGAAATAGTGCCGCGGACGGCAAAAGAAGGAGTACCGCCCCCACGACGTCAAGCGCGCGTTTAGCCGCATCGTAGAGCACGCTGCGCGATTGCGAAATATTAGCAATAAACCAATCATACTGAATGTTATCAAGCGGCACCCGATCAAAGGTATCTTCATAGAGTCGATTGAAGTCAAGAAAGGTAATCGAAAATTGTAGAAAGGAGAGATTAAAAAGCACAGGCAAGAAGGCTTTGATACGTGGCCCGCGCGAGTCGGCAACAATGACTTCAATACGCTCACGTTCTATGAGTGCTTTGATTTTAGTTTCAAAATCTTCCGTGCGCTCGAGCGTGGCTTCATCAATCAAACGAACAAAGTAGTAGTTGTAGCGGTCGTTGTTGTTGATTTCATCAACCAGTTCCACTGCCGCCGGGCCATCAGCGATAATCATGGCGCGGTGTTGTTGCTTGGGCGAGCTGCGCGGAACAAGAATGAGTCGCCACCACAACAAGAGACCGCTGGAAATTACCAAGTAAATAAGAAGGTTGGTTTTGGGGGCAATGCCAAATGGAATGATAATGAAAAGAAGACCAGCTACCACCACATTGATAAGTTGGGCGTAGAGTATGCGACTAAGTAGTAGTTTCTTAAGAAGCAGCGTATGTTTGTCATACAGCCCCGAAAGATAAAACACCACCAGCCAGGCTCCCGAGATGGTCAGGAAGGGGCCCAGGTGGGTGGCAAATAGTTCATAGTTAGGCCAGTCGAGGTAGCGAACGAGGAGGGTGAGCCATAGAGCAGCTACGAAAAAACAAATATCGCCAAGGACGAGTAAGAAGAGTTCGCGGGTTCGTTCGCCCATAGCGTAGAGAAAGTGATTCAATCCTACCGAAGACCGCCAAAATAGCAAGAAGGAAGTGGCTTGGATCGCGTAACGACTAAGCCACGTAAATTGTTTATACTAAGGACATCGACCCCTTCCCACGCCCCACCCCAATTACTTTTAGTTATGCAAACTCTTACTCAAAGAAAAAAAGTCCTTCTTCTCATAACTAAAAGTAACTGGGGAGGTGCCCAGCGCTATGTCTACGACCTAGCTACCAATCTCGACCCGGAACGGTTTTTCGTGTCGGTAGCCCTCGGGGGCGAGGGTACTTTGGCCACCATGCTTCACCACGCCGGAATTCCCACCACGACGCTGCAAACACTCGAAAATCGTGCCTCTGCGCGAGTGGCGTGGGAAGCCGGTCGCGAGCTTTACTCACTACTGAAAGTGGAGCAGCCAGATGTGCTCCATCTTAATAGTTCGGTGGCGGGGTTTGTCGGCGCACTGGCTGGACGACTAGCGCGCGTACCAAAGATTATTTTCACCTGTCATGGTTGGACTTTTAATGAAGACCGCCCTTTTTTTGAGCGGCTCATATTCAAAACTATCCACTGGCTTACGGTCCTCCTTTCCCATCGCACCATCGCAGTGTCAAACGGTGTGCTGGCGCAAATGTCGTGGCCGGGTGCGCACAAAAAAATGAAAGTGATACACCCCGGTCGCTCGATTGGTGCCATGTATGAACGAGACGAGGCGCGGGAAAAAATCTGCGATTTTTTCCCGCGCCTCGCCCCCACCCGCCGCGCCATCTGGATCGTCTGTATCGCTGAGCTACACCCCATTAAGCTTCACCACATTCTTTTAGAGGCTTTTGCCCGGCTCCACGAAACATTTCCCACGGCACAGCTGATCTGTATCGGCGATGGAGTTTTGGCTGATGAACTACGGGTACGCACTGAGGCGATGGGGCTGAGCAGCTCAGCTCACTTTATCGGTCACCTCACCGAAGCCGCCCGGTACCTTAAGGCGTTTGATATCTGCGTCCTAGCCTCAAAATCTGAATCCTACGGCTACGTCCTTCACGAAGCCGGCCTGGCCGGAGTGCCGGTGGTAGCCACCGACGTCGGTGGTATTCCTGATATTGTGACAGACGGCAAAACTGGCTTACTCGTTCCACCTGACGATGCCAAGGCACTGGCTACTGCACTGCACCAACAACTGGAAGACCGCACACAAGCCACTATTATGGCTAGCAAGGCAAAAGAACTGCTGGCGACGCGAACTGTCGATGGAATGCTGAGAGCTACCGAGACGCTGTATGTGCACTAGCAGGTACCGCCGTTATGAGTGAGCGTACACGAAGCCCCTGATTCACGATAGACCGTAATGGTGTATCCATTGTTACCTACATCATTTAAATAATGTAGCGATCCTACGTTAGGATATGCGCCAGCGGCGGAACCAGATAGTTGCTCGTCATTTGAAATTTGTATATAAGGTTGAAGATCTGCTTTCAAATTCTCACGCCGATTTAAAGCTCCGCCAGCAGCGATATTTCCGTCATTTAACCAGACAACTACAGGAGTAGCAGGGCATACTGTTGTTGGTGGTGCAGCATTTTCAGCGCACGGGTAGCTACCACCATTAGCATTCCTGTAGAGCTCAAGGGCGTTTTGCAACTGCTTAGCCTCTTGCATACGCTTTGCATCTCGTGCCGCGACGCGAGACTGCCCCACAGCCGCCAACACCGTCGAAGCCAACACACCAATAATCGCAATCACCACCAGGAGCTCTATGAGGGTAAAACCTCGTGCTCGGGTAAACATGTTCATATAATTGTAGTATAGCTCAGTCGGGAGCCGTCTAGAGCCATTGCCCACAGTTTTACGTTTTCTCCCTGACTAGCCATGCTACACTTATAGGTACAACTATGGGTAAGGATTTCAATTTTGTTGACGAGCACGCGGTAAACAGACCAACTGGTCGTCCCACTGGACCAGGAGGCCTGATTGGTTTTCTTATGCGCAAAGGGATTGCGAAGACTCCTGGTCAAGCGAATCTCTACCTCACTATTATCTTGGTTATTTGTATCGGCCTCATTATCTACCTCAATTTCTTCTAGAGTTACTACCGCAACGGACACCAAACACCACCCGTATGTCGGGTGGTGTTTTGTGATTGACTAGACACACAATTACGACAATAAGTCCCCTCCGCCTCGTTGTAGTGGAGCATGGCGGCGCATAGCCATGGCCATGCCAAGCGCTACGTAGGTGGTAAGAAGGTGAGACCCACCGTAGCTTAAAAACGGAATGGTGAGGCCCGTCACTGGCAAAAGTCCTACGTTCATACCAATGTGCACAAAAAAATGACTCATGATAAGGAACGCTACGCCGATGGTAAATAGCCGTTCAAAGTTCGTGGCCGACTGCACTGCGTAACTCACCAGTCGCCAAATCACGAGCGCAAAAAGTGCAAAGAGCACCACCACACCAACAAAGCCCCACTCCTCAGCGTAGGCAGCAAAAATAAAGTCGGTCTGAAACTCAGGTAAGAAAAGGAGCTTTGATTGTGTGCCATACCCAATCCCCTTCCCTACCAGTTCACCCGAACCCACCGCCACTGTCGACTGGTAAGCATTGTAGCCCGCACCCTGGATGTCAGAGAGCGGATCAAGGAAGGTCATAATGCGCTGCTTTTGGTAGTCGTAGAGCGAAAACTGCCACAGCAGTACAAACAAGAACGCGCCGAGACCAAATACCGTGAGAAGATGTCGCAGTTTAATACCAGCGACCACCACGAGACCCAACCACAAAGAAAAAACGATCAACGCCGAACCAAAGTCAGGCTGTATCAAAATAAGTCCACACAGCACTCCAGCATACACACCCGAGACAAAAATGTGGGTAAAGTCACCAATGAGCTCGTGACGTTTGGCAAAGTATTTTGCGAGCACAATCACGAGCACTAATTTGGCTGGATCAGCCGGTTGGATGGAAAACCAGCCCAGGTCAAAGCGACTTTGTGCACCCAGAGTAATGGAGCCAATAACCAACACCAGGACCAGTGCTGCCACTACTGCGAGATAGCTACCGAGGGCAAAACCACTGCCACGCAAAAAACGGTAATCAGGAACAAGCGCTAGGAGTAGCCCCAAAAGTGCTAAGGCGATCCAGACAATCTGACGTTCAAAATAGCCATTTTCCCCGCCCGGGGCGTACATGGTAACAAGCCCCATGAGAGTAAGAGCAAGCACGGGTGCCACCAAAATAGGATCAAAACCAGCAAAGAATGAGCGCCACGAAGTCATGTAGCCAGCATAGTATCCTGCCCATCACCACCCCACAAGCAGCTACACTAGTTAGTGAAGCTGTCAGTTTTTGGAATCACTTCAATACGCGCTGGACCCACTTCACAAATGTCGGTCGCAATTTCACGGTATACACGTTCGAGATCAGCCACGGTCGGTGCTTCAAAATACTGTGTGTCACCACTTGCAAGTTCACGAATGAGTGCCGTATCGCGCTCCACTTCAGCATTTCCCTGCGCAAGGAAGTCGCCAAAACCGATTGAATAGATTATTACCCCCGCCGCCTTAGCTCTGGCAGCGGCCTCACGCGCGTACTGGGCCGCGTATTCACGATCAGCGCGACCAGTCTCAGGATTAACCGGGCGCGTCACATCGCCGTCGGTGAGAAATACGATCACCTTTCGCGCGTCGTCGCGGTGGCGAGTACTCGTGAGTTCAGCGAGTGCCGAGCTGAAAGCATCACCCATATTAGTGTACTGTGTGCCGTCGCGACCCATAGTAGTACTGCCGATAGCCAAAAGAACGGCTGCGCGGTTGTCGGTCAAAGTCTGCTCAAGCGGCGTTGATGGTGTGGTGGCGTACGAAAGAAATCCAAAACGATCACGCGGCTGCAAGAAATTAACAAAGGACTGCGCTGCCCGCTTGGCGCTCTCGAGCGGCTCTGGAGGCGTACCACCATCGGCCGCCATCGAGCCTGAACGGTCGAGCACAATCATTACATCCGATGGCACTTCGCAACTGCGGACAGTTTTTGCAATCGGCTGCGGCCAGGTGAAGTACACTTCGCGTCGCTGTTGCCCAGGGAGCTCATCGACAATCGTTTGCGATGCTGTCACCGCTATGCCTTCGGCGTTGAAGATAGTTGCCACCACCTCGACATTACGGGCATCCGCGATAGCCATATTTTCAACAAATGCACGCAGCCGTGGGGCGCGGTCGGCCCCGGAGAGCGCGATGTCGGTTGTCCGAAATTGCTCGCGACCCATAGTAGCCGGCAGCCACGCGGTCACCGGCTCAAGTTCGAGAATGGTTTCGGTCGGCGCTGCCCCTCCCTCCGTTACCACTCGCCCTGCAAATACTGGGTACGTGCTCCCGGGTGGCAAAATAGTGCGCCCGCGCACGACCGCAACCTCTTTTCCTTCGGCCTGCAGACGGAAGGTGTACGAAACAGTCGGTGCCGCAGCAGCAAGATTACGGTTTTCGATGTACGCCACGACGTTGTACTGCCCTGGAACAATCTCAAAACTTTTGGCCCACAGGACACTCGGTGGCATGAGCGTACTCGCGCATATGTAACGACAAGCCCCCCCGCAATCCACGCCAGTTTCGTCACCATTTTGTGCGCCATCGGTGCAACTAGGAGGCACGTAGAAAACAAAGAAATACAGCATAGTTATGCCGAACGCTACGAGTGCACCAAAGGCACTACCATACTGCACCCGACGCCAAAACGCCCATGGTCGACTAAGCGTGAACATACGTGGAGTATTGTAACAGACAAATAAAACCCCTTGCGGGGTTTTATTTGCGTTAAAAACGTAATGTTAAGGAGAAACAAGGAGCACGAAGTGCGACTATGTTTTCCTTATGCAATCGCTTCAACACATTCGACCTATCAAGGGAGAATGTGTTGGTAGCGACTTGCTGGCGACTACTCGCTTACAGCAACTGCAAACGCTAATTTGTGTTACAAAAATCACCAGACAAACCGTCTGGTGATTTTTGTTCCGTTAAAAACGTAATGTTGGCGACTACCTACTCTTCCATCCGAAGATAGTACCATCGGCGCACGCGGGCTTAACTGCCGTGTTCGGAATGAGAACGGGTGGACCCCCACTGCTTAATCACCAACATTACATTTTCAACGTACTTAGTTTTAGTTGTCACGCATGAAGTGGACCCAAGGATACCTTGGGGGGGTGCTCGGAGTGAAAGGATTCGAACCTTTGACCTCGTGGTACTTTTGCCGTACGGGTATCTAATCCGTTTGGACTACCACGTGCTCTAACCAACTGAGCTATACTCCACCACACGTCACGCGTGACAACTATTCATATCCTAAGCCGACTTTGGTAAACACACAATATGTCCAGTAGCTGTACAACGTTCCTTGCAGGACGTTGACCCTATTAGTACACCTCGGCTGAATGCATTACTGCACGTACACCTAGTGCCTATCAACCCGATCATCTCTCGGGGGGTTTAATGATTCCTAATCTTGGAGTTGGCTTCCCGCTTAGATGCTTTCAGCGGTTATCCATTCCGAACATAGCTACTCGGCGGTGCCACGGGCGTGACAGCCGACAGACCAGAGGTTCGTTCATCCCGGTCCTCTCGTACTAGGGACAACTCTCCTCAAGAATCGACGCCTGCAGTAGATAGGAGACCAACCTGTCTCACG
>JALHRC010000018.1 GCA_022841645.1 Minisyncoccota bacterium | reverse complement strand
AGAAACAACTAGACGTTGTGGTTCACCTCATGAACCACACGGAGCGGAAGAGTTTGGGGTGGAAGACCCCGTGCTCGGTGTATGGAAGAGGGTGTTGCAGTTCAGGTTAGAATTCAGCTCTATTGTTTGACAGGTTAGTTTGTTCGTAGCATTATGCATACAGGCCAAACGAGAGGGATTCGAACATGAGTGCCGACGTACAAGAAGTTTCCGCGACCCTTCCGGCCCCTGGGGCCATGGTCTATGCGTTCATTCGTGGCAGGCTGCTCCACTGCATGGTCACGGGAGTGAAGCGTGCTGATCGGATGATTACGCTCTTCAGTGGCGACGGGTGGTACCGCTGGGAGGAACTCGGCCCGCAACAGGCCGATCTCCGTGCCCAGTATGAACTTGGCGACGAGGTTGTGGACTGACACGTTCCTTCGCGCCGCAACACTAATCGCCCGCTGGGAATTCGCCTCCCCGCGGGCGATCCCTATTTTAATAAACGCCTTGCCTAAGTGCGTAATTGTGGTTACAGTGAACGCAGTAACCAGCATGAGGGAGGGGTGTGATGGGAACGACTGAGCCGAAAATCGGTGACTATCTCTACTTCCTGGAGCCGGACGAGCACGACGCTTCGCTCCCGTCGGGCGAGCTTACCCGCGGTGAGATATGTCATGTGCGCTGGGACGGGGAGGAAGTCTGGGTGACGGTGCACGGCGAATTTCCCTTCAAGCGCAGCAAGGAGAACTGAGTGGGCGGTGGAGGTCGCCACGCACGGTCTGTTCTGGCTGATGAGGGGGGCTGCCCAGTTCGTTTTCATGGCGGCAGAAATAAATAGCCCGACACCGTAGGTGTCGGGCTATTTAACATTCCAAGGTTTCCCTATCTGCGAATGATGTTCGTTTCCTCGATTAGAGCTCTGCCTCCTCACTCGATTCCTTTGAAGTGAGAGTGTCGATGCGGTTGATGTCGCGCGGAAAGAGGGTGGCCTCCTTTACGTTCGCTACCCCACAGAACTTTGCGGTGAGACGCTCAAGGCCCATACCGATACCGCCGTGTGGTGGAATGCCGTGCTTGAAGGCTTGGAGGTAGAACTGGAAGCGTTCTGGGTCGAGACCTTTCTTCTCGATGCGGCTTACCAGTTCATCGTACTTATGAACGCGTTGTCCGCCGGAACACATCTCCAGTCCTCGGAAGAGGAGGTCGAAGCTGCGGGTGAGCTCTGGCTGTTCGGGATCAATATGCGTATAAAACGGACGCTTACTGGTTGGGTAGTGAGTGACAAACACAAAGTCAGAACCGAGGTGCTTGTTCGCGTATTCGCAGAGGAAGCGTTCGTCTTCTGGTTCGAGGTCCGGTTCACTTGTCTTATCAACGCCAGTCTCTTTTTTAATGATTTCGAGACCTTCGCGCAGGGTCATAACTGGGAAGGTTTCGGGGGCGAGTGCGAGTGGTTGGCCAAGGTATTCGAGTTCTTTAGCACAGGTGCTGTTTACGTGTCCTACGATCGCGCGCATGAGGCCGGTCACGAGCGTAATCACGTCGGTGTGGTCCTTGATAAACGCCATCTCGAGGTCCATCATCGAGATTTCTGATAGATGGCGTGAGGTGGCGCTCTTTTCGGCACGGAAGGTTGGACCCACCGCAAACACCCGCTCAAAGACGCCGGCCATAATTTGCTTATAGAGTTGCGGACTGGTCGCGAGACTCGCCTCCACGCCCTTGAAGTACTTTACCTTAAACACCTCTGCCCCACCCTCGGCGTCACCGCCGACGAGCTTTGGTGCCTGGAACTCTGTAAAGCCCTGTGAGACGAGGTAGGTTCGGTAGGCTACGAGTATCTCGTGCTGCACTTTGAAGATAGCGCGCTCGTGCTTGCGGCGCAAGGTGATGGGGCGGTTATCAAGGAGGGTGTCGAGGTTGATTTCAGCGTCGCTCGTAAACGGGAGTGCCTGGGCTTCGTTTAGTACTTCGATACCAGTGACCTCCAGCTCAATGTCACCATTTTCCACTTTTTCGTTGATTGATTTCTCTTGGCGCTTTTGTACCACGCCCGTGACTGCTACCACGTACTCTGGCTTTAGTGCCGTAGCAATCTCAAGCACTTCGGGCTTCCCAAAAACCACGCCCTGCACGTAGCTCGTGCGGTCGCGCACGTCAAAGAACGCCACCTTACCTTGTACTCGGGTAACATCAATCCAGCCCTTAATGGTTATTGTTTCCCCTACTTTCGCTGCTAGATCCTTTATGAGTGTTCGTTCCATACAGATTGGTATGGAGAGGTGAAAACAAAATCGCCCCTCCAAATATATTAGTGTAGTAATACATTTGCAGGGGCGACTACATCATGATTGATGCAAGGCGCGGTACCACCCTACTTGAAACTCGTTGGTGTGCTGTGTCGGGCACTCCCGGGGGGTTCTACTCAGTCTTCCCTAGGCCGGTCCTAGGATAAACTTTTCCTCCCCCACCTCAGCGGTGTCAGCCGCTTCGTTGGCTTATTCAGAATATATCACGATTTGTGTCTTCTTGCTACAAGACTCGAGTACCATTAAACCCGAGGACCGACCTCGGGTTTTTGTTCTAAACTAAAGAGATTCCAATAGCGTCGCGGACTCGGGCAAGTGTTTGGGAAGATACGCTGCGCGCTTTCTCTACGCCAGCGGCCAGCACCTCCTTAATATGCGCGTCACTAATGCTCTCTCGCTTCTCACGCATCGGTGCGATAAATGTATCAAGATCGTTCACTAGAGCATCTTTAAGAGCCTTGTACTTCCCTTTATGTTCTTCATAGAGAGCGTCAAGTTCAGAGAGTGCACGCCCGGTTTGTTCGTAGAGGACCTTGTGAATAGCAAAGACGTGCTCCGGACGGTCGCCAGTTGAGTCAGTCACGATACTCATGACGGCTTTTTCGATCTCTTCGCGTGTGCCAAACGCCGGAATGGTATTTTTATAACTCTTGCTCATTTTCTTGCCGTCGGTACCTGGCACAACGCCGACTGTTTTTTCGATTAACTCTTTTGGCTCTTTGAGAACCGGGCCGTAGGCGAGATTAAACTTCGATACTGCTTCACGTGCGTATTCAACGTGCTGCCGCTGGTCTTCCCCGACGGGTACGATATCGATGTTGTAGAGCAGGATATCGGCAGCCATGAGCATTGGATAATTAAAGAGGCCAGCGTTTGCTTCAAGACCCTTGGCCACTTTATCTTTGTAGGCGTGGGCAAGCTCGAGAAACTTTACCGAGACAAGACACTGCAGTACCCAGGCGAGCTCCATGTGGTCTGGGTTGTCACTTTGGCGGAAAAGAGTGACTCGATGTGGATCGATTCCCGCAGCGAGATAGTCACGCACGAGGTCGTAGATATAACCGCGCAGCACCGCCCCATCACGTACGCTCGTAAGGGCGTGGTAGTCGGCCACCATGAGAAAGACATCGTCATGGGTTTTTGAAAGCTCTACCTGGGGCGCTAGAGCGGCAAAATAGTTCCCAATGTGAAGAGCACCAGAAGGCTGTAGGCCGGTAAGGATGCGCTGTTTTGTAGTGTCAGACATGTGGCAAATTTTAGCAGATATCGGCTACCCGCGCGACTGCACACTCACCCCCCGCTCTCTCCTACTATTATGCATGATAGTAGGAGAGAGAATGTGGTCTCTCTAGCTGATGAGGACGGTTGGACTAAAGCTTTGAACCTGTACCCCAGTATATCTTTCTGGCGGTTTCGAGGTAACTCTTACTATCACGCATGATAGTAAGAGTTAGGAGGCGAGGGGTAGCTCAAGCGTAAACCGTGAGCCCTCCCCTTCCCCCTTGGAATGAGCAGTGATGGCGCCGCCCATGGCCTCGGCGAGCTTGAGCGCTGTATAGAGACCAAGACCAGTGCCGTGGATGTTGGTGCTGTTGGCATTTTTGCCTCGTCCAAACTTCGAAAAGAGATGTTCGATGGTTTCTTCACTCATACCAATACCGGTATCAGTAATGTCGACATAGACTTTTTTTAGGGGCACGTCGTCACGCACTATTACGGTAATGGTACCTTGCGGTGTGTATTTGAGTGCATTATTAATCAAGTTGTGAATAATTTGCTCGGTTTTACCTTTGTCTGCATGTACCACTCCCGTACTACTAAGATCGGTGCGGAAGAGCATTACGACGCCACGCCGGAGTGCAAGGGGACGAATATCATCGGTGATATGTGAAGCTTGGTCACGCAGTGAAAAATCGGAAAGATTGTACTGCATATGACCAGCCTCGATACGCGAAACATTGAGGTAGTCTTCCACCGACTGGGCCATGAGACGGGACGATTCTTCGATGCGGACTGCAGCCTCCTGTGCCTTCACAGGCAACTTGCCATAGCTACCGTCGCCGAGCATCGAGGCGTAGCCCATCATGCTGGTAAGCGGGCTGCGCAGCTGGTGGCTAGCAATGGAAACGAACTCGGACTTTTGTTGATCGAGTTTGGTGAGGCGGTCGTTCGCTTTACCGAGGAGCTTTGCAAGCTCTTGGATTTCTTCACGTTGTTTTACTTCACGTTTTACACTGCGCACGAGGTAGTAGCCAGCAATGGCGGTAGAAAGCAACGTGAGCGTGGTGAGAATAAAATTGGTCGTGCTTTTAATAAAGAATAGCTGTGAGCCAACCAGCGTCACAATTATCACAATGAGCGCCTGCGCTGCGAGGAGCTTCATGTTGAATGCGTTATACCGCACAATCAGGAACGCAATCAACATAAGGAAGATCAACATTCCGATTGGCGCAATAAGTAGTATTTTAAATACCCCGGTGTATTCACCTATAAAGTCAGTGGCAAAAAGAAAGAAAATAAAAGCCACTGCTCCACTACCTAGTAGACGAGCCTGCTTACTGTGGGATACGGCGCTGTCCTTTGCTGTTTTGTGCGTAACAATGAGGTGAATGATTAAGGTTGCCATTACTGCCTCCAAAATATAGATGTAGTAGTAAAACCAACCGCTTTCGGACTCACAGTCCGTAAGGTTGAATATCGCTATGTTTAGCGTAGTTGGTAGGATTAGCAACACGGGTACAAGTAGGCACGCCAGGAAGGTTTTTTGTCGAAATGGTAGGTCGCGACCAACTACGAATGTATAGACAAAATAGTAGCAAAGAAGAAGCAATAAGGTCTTTATGAGCAATATAAGTTGCCAAGAAAAGTGCACTAGTGGTGCTGGGATTGCGATCCACTGCAACGTATCGTTAACGAGATATAGGCTAAAAAAAATAGTAGTTAAAAGAAAAAGTCGACTAGGCAGCAAAAATGAAGTTTGGTGGCGGGCAATAAAAAATCCCATTAATAGGGACAAGAAAATTGCTGGTACATACGCATAGAGCAGGAGTGTGGGGGCAATAGTGAAGTCGAATAACCCCAACATTACGTCTGGGTGAGTTGCGTCACTACATAAAAGAATGTCGTGTGGCATGAAAATTATTCTGACTCCTCTTCGGCAATTTCGTAGTATTCAAAATCTCCTAAAACAATAGTTTGATAGTACGTAGCGGCTACCGTGACTATAGTGGCCAGAAGCATGCCACAAATTAAAATGATTGAGCGAACATCCATGTCTTTATGATACCACTTGCCGATCCTTAAATTGTTGCCCCTTGTGATTTTTGAAGTGCTGCTGAATATTCATATATAGGACGCTAGGATAGGCATTCCAATCACGTTCCTCTTCTAATTCTTCGGTAATTAGTTCACATATGAGTGGGCGAACACCAAACTCTTCAGTTATCTCCAAAAATCCGGGAACCAAAACAGCCTCAACTAAGCGCTGTTCATCAGGCGAGTACGACTCAAGCATGATGCCATGTGCAACAAGAAGTGCCAGTGTCCGCTTGTACTGTTCTTTAAGGTCGTTTCGGTGATTGCGATCAATCCAAGCAGATTCGTCAGCAATGGTTACGCGTGAAGGATAAATTTCCTTAAATAAGGCATGATGAAACTCGATGAGTGGTATGTCAAAAAAAGTTTTAATTTCGTTGAAAGGGTAACCCTGGGATTCTGAAAAATTAACAACCGTTGAATACTCAATAATTTCATCACGGTGCCTGGTGAGGCCTTTTAGTATGGGTAGTTTGCCTAGTGCGCGCTTCAGCTTGTTACTGCCAACAAAAAGACCCTTATGGTCCTCGCCGATTACGAGTGGTAGCCCAGTCGGTTTGCCAATTTCAATAAACCGCAAAGCCTCATAGTTGGGAGTGGCGATATGGCGACATAGATAGAGAATTGGCTGGGCTTGATCGAAGTGAGGAGGGATATCATCTTTTAGGTACTTACGCACAGCGGCTACCAGCGCTGGATTTTTGCGCCGCACAGTTATTTCCGCAATCGCCTCCTCTAGGGGTGTGAATACATCAGGTTGCTGCATAGGCTAAATAGAGGTGTAGAGCCAGACGCTACCAATGGTAATGATTGCAATACCGGCTACCTTTTGAATAGTGCTGAGATGACTAGTGTCCTCACGCAAGTAGTTGCCAAAGAACAGGGCAATTATGTAACTTACCACAAGGAGGGTAAGAGGTTGGTATGAGTTTACTGCCTGCACTAAGACCACCGGGCCGAGCAGCATGGCGTAGCCAAATACGAGCGTAGCGCCGTTGTCGAATACTTCATTGACGGCACTCACGCCCCAAATTTTCCCGTTGCTGGTTTTAAGAAAAAAATTGAACTGTTTACGGTAAGTTGGTACACATACATACAGTAGAACGCCAGCTAATCCCAAGCCGATACCCTGCCAAAAGGCACTGGTCGCAAATGACGTATCAAGCGCTACGTATTTAAAAATTACCTCTTGGAGCGCCACTACAGTCGAAGCAAACAGCATCAGAAATAGTGGCACCCAGTCAAAGCGATGGTTCTTAAAACTGTATGAGAGTACAAACGAACCAATGATGAGGAAAGCGGCGGCAGTAAGTTGAGCTGCGGTCACTGTTTCTCCAAGTAATAGAAAACCAAAAATAAAACCAAATATGGGAATGGTTTGAAATACCGGAACCGTGCGTGTAAGCTCCCCTCTGCCGATGGCGTACAGATAGGCGATAATCCACACTGCATTGAGAAGACCAATGGCGAGGCCCCAGAGAGCAGTCGCGCCACCCAGTTCGATACGGTCGCTCCATAACACCCAAATGCCACCACTCAAGAGTAGTGCAAAGAAAGAAGAAAAAATTACCAAGGTCCCTGTCCCTTCGTCCTCGTCATCGTCACTTTTAAAAAAGGTTTCGATGAGATACTTATCAAAAAGATTTCCGGCTACCCACAAGAACTGAGCCAAGAGACCGATATACACCCATAGAGGAATTTCAGACATAAAAGTTTCTGATCTAGGCTAATAGAAACAGCACAACTAGCGGTGCAAGCAGCCACCAGAAGAGCCACTCTGAGTGACCGAATATGGTTTGGAGCGGCGTGCCCGGTGAGAGGAGTTCGGCGACGGGTAGTACGGTAAAGCTGTAGACCATGACAAGCGCGGTGGCTACCAGGCACAACAAAAATTTCTTGCCAAAGCTTTCAAACTTATTTTCACGAAACGCCGACGGCATGATGCGGCCACACAGTACAAGGGCAAATACAGTAAACGCAATAAACACCCCAAGCTTTATGAGGGCGACGGTGCTGGGGCTGCTTGAGAGCGCGTAGAGGCGTTCGTAATACGGAAAGTGGGTTGAGAGTAAAAGGGCCAGGTAAAGCGAAATGATGATATTAATAATTGCCTGCCGTCCTTTCGCTATCGCCACAGCGAGGAACACACCAAAGACAACCAGAAAATAGAGGCACTCGTACGCGAAGTGTAGAAGGTCAGAAAAATCCATGCGTTCGTAGACGGCGTGAGCAATAAAAGGGTGTGGCCTTTTGGCCGCACCCTTTTATTATATGCCCTCTTCCCGCAATTCTTCGATCAATTTGCGTGCTTTTCGGGATAACTGTTTTGGGGTTTCAAGTTTAACTTTGACCATGAAATCGCCTCGACCACGATCGCTCGGAACTCCCTTCCCTTTCACCTTGATAGTCTCGCCGTGGGTAATACCAGCAGGCACGAGGACCTCCTCATTGCCGTCAAGTGTCTCCACTTCATAGGTACCACCAAGGAGTGCATCGGTAAGTTTAATCGGTAGCGTGGTTGAGAGGGTTGAACCTTCACGCTTGATAGTCTTGTGATTTTCCACATGTAGCTTGACGTAGAGGTCACCAGGGTGGCCACCTAGGAGTGCTTCACCGCGGCCGCTGAGGCGCACTACTTCCCCGTTTTCTACACCCGCCGGGACTTTTACTTCGATCTCTTCCTGCTGGCGCATCACACCAGCCCCGGCACAGTGGCCACAGCGGTCCTTGGGGACCTTCCCTGTGCCGCGGCACGTAGCGCACTCGCGCACGGTGGTAAAGCTGCCCATGACACTCTGACGCGACTCGCGCACTTTCCCGTGTCCACCGCAGGTGGTGCAACTAGTCTGCTCGGTACCAGGCTTAGCACCCGTGCCACTACAATGCGTACATGCGCCATTTTTGGTGATGAGAATACGACGGGTGACACCAAAAATTGATTCGCGGAAGGTGAGGTTGATGTCGATCGATATATCGCGACCGCGGGTCGGACGGCGGTTCCCACCTCCCCCAAAGCCAAAGCTTTCGAAGATGTCACCTAAGTCAAACTCGAAGGCTTGACCGCCGCCAAAACCCTGTTGGAATTCGGCCCAATTGAAGCCGCCAAACCCTGCTCGGTTACCTCCTCCGGCACCAGAAAAGGCGTGGCCGTAGGCGTCGTACTCAGCCTTCTTTTTGTCGTCCCCAAGGACCGCGTAGGCCTCGGTAATTTCCTTATATTTCTCCTCGTCACCGGACTTTTTGTCGGGGTGGTACTGCGTTGCCAGCTTCCGAAAAGCCTTTTTTACCTCCTCTTTTGAGGCCCCCCGGGAGAGGCCGAGAATAGCGTAGTAGTCTTTCATAAGATGTGGCTAACTGTCACGGTTGTGACCGCAGTATTGCACAAACCGTGGACGCGGGCAAAGTTGACTAAACTGAGAAATGGGTTGAAAAATAACACTCAATTTAGTCTTTTTTCTCTTCCCCGCTGTTCCCATTTGTAGGAGTACCTCCCTCTTTGGCCGACTCTTCGTTGGCCTTTTGAATTACTTCGCCGATTTTCTGAAGTGAGGCACTAAGTGCTTCTGTAGCCGCGATGATTGCCCCTTTATCATCTTTGTCTTTACTCTCGCGCAAGGCTTTTATTTTGTCTTCGATTTCAGCTTTTGTTTCGACGGGGATGCGCTCAGCGTGATCTTTGAGGGACTTCTCAGCAGTGTAGAGAAGTTGCTCGGCCTGGTTCTTGGCCTCAACCACCTCGCGTTTCTTTTGGTCGTCGGCGGCGTGATCTTCGGCTTCCTTCTTCATGCGCTCGATGTCTGCGTCGGACAGACCAGAAGTGGCTTCGATGCGGATAGACTGCTCTTTGCCCGTTGATTTATCTTTGGCGGCTACGTTGAGCACTCCGTTGCTGTCGATGTCGAAGGTGACTTCGATCTGTGGTACGCCGCGAGGTGCGGGTGGAATGCCGTCGAGAATGAATTTGCCAATGGTCTTGTTGTCGCTCGCCATCGGTCGTTCGCCCTGGACCACATGAATTTCCGTAGAGGTCTGATTGTCAGCAGCGGTCGAGTAGACCTTTTGCTTGCGAGTCGGAATATGGGTGTTTTTTTCGATCAGTTTGTCTACCACGTCACCAAGAGTAACGATACCAAGAGAGAGCGGAATAACGTCGACCAAGGTGATGTCTTGTACGTCACCTTGGAAAATTCCCGCCTGAATAGCGGCACCGAGGGCCACCACTTCATCGGGGTTCACGCTCTTATTAGGTTCCTTGCCAAAGAGTTCCTTCACGGCAGCCACAATCGCTGGCATGCGGGTTTGGCCACCAACGAGAATGATTTCCTGGATCTCTTCTTTCTTGAGTCCCGATGCTTCCAGGGCGCGCTTCGTGATAACGAGAGAACGATCGATGTACTCGTGCGCGAGCTCCTCGAGGGTGGCTCGCGTGAGCTTGTACTCCATGTGGAGGGGGCCATCAGTACCCTGCGAAATAAACGGAATGTTGATGGTACTCTCTACGGTGGCCGAGAGATCGTGTTTGGCCTTCTCCGCTGCCTCATCGAGGCGCTGGAGGGCTAGGCGGTCTTTCCCGAGGTCAACACCGGTTTCCTTCTTGAATACTTCGATGAGGTGACGCACGATTTTCTGGTCGATATCACGACCACCCATATGTGCGTCGCCGTCGGTCGAACGGACTTCCACCACATCGTCGCCTACTTCAAGGACGGTGACGTCAAACGTGCCGCCGCCGAAGTCGAACACCACAATCTTTTCGTCTTTCTTCTTGTTAAAACCGTACGCGAGGGCGGCGGCGGTTGGCTCGTTGATGATGCGGCGGACCTCAAGACCAGCGATCTTGCCAGCGTCCTGAGTGGCCTTGCGCTGGGCGTCGTTAAAATACGCCGGGACAGTAATCACAGCCTCGGTAATTTTTTCGCCGAGCTTTGCTTCCGCATCAGCCTTGAGCTTTGCGAGGATCATCGCCGAGACCTCTTCCGGGCGGTAGTCCTTACCACCCATAAGCACGGCAGCGCCACCATCCTTCCCTTCTTTTACTTCGTAGGGCACGATCGCTTTGTCTTTCTGCACCGCCTCCTCCGAGAAGGTGTGTCCCATAAAGCGCTTGATGCCGTAAATGGTGTTGGTGGGGTTCGTGACCGCCTGACGCTTGGCGATGTTGCCGACGAGTCGTTCACCGGTCTTCGAAATAGCGACGATCGAGGGGGTGGTGCGATTGCCGTCCGAGTTTTCAATAATAGTTGGTTCGCCGGCCTCAATAATAGCCATGGCGGAGTTTGTCGTACCGAGGTCAATACCAAGAATTTTAGCCATATCAGTTTTGAAATTATGTACTTGCAATAGTCGTCGTTGCGTCAATTAGTGAAGTGAGTTCGCTGCCTGCCGTAGTGCTCCGGAGCATGCTCATGAGCAGATTTTTAACCCACCGCCACGCGAGCAGCGCGGATCATCATCTCGCCACGCTTGTAGCCCTTCTGAATCACGTCGGTAACTTTATGCTCCCCGCCGTTATCGATGAGTGCTTCGTGCTCGTGGGGGTTGAAAGCCTCTCCCACAGGGCTAAGGACGGTAACATCATAGCTCTTAAGAAGCGCCATGAGTTGGGAGTAAATACCTTCAACACCCTTCTTCCAGCCCGCGTCCGCATTTTGCCAGGCCGGATCCTTCATAGCCATGTCAAAACTGTCGCAGAGTGGTAGAAGGTCTTCAATATGCCGGGCGAGACTACGCTCACGCTCGCGCAGAGCCTGCTCCTCGAGACGCTTGCGCGCGTTGAGGAAATCAGCGCGCTCGCGCTGCAGTTGCTCAAGCGACGAACGCTTGGCTTCTTCGGCAGCAGCGAGCTGGGTGCGTAATTTTTTGAGTCTATCTTCAAGTCTTCCTTCAGTTTCTTCTAATTCGGGTTCATTGTTATCAGTAATTTCTGCTTCCTCTTCGTTGGTGATCTCGAGATCGTTCTCGAGCTCGTGCTGGTCGTTGTTGTTCACCATACATTTGTATTATAAATGCGAAAGAGGTGGTTGTCAAAATTAACGATTCTCCACCGTCATTGCGAGCGGAGCGAGGCAATCCAGAGTATTGTCACTCTATGCACGAACGTTCTCCTGCAGTCTACATTCTCACCAATAAGCGAAATGGGACACTATATGTTGGTGTTACAAGTGATTTAAGCAAACGTATTGACCAACACAAGCAAGGTGGTGGCAGTGCCTTTACTACAAAATACGTTTTGACTAGGCTGGTCTATGTAGAGCAGTTTTTAACTATGTACGATGCTATTTCACGTGAGAAGCAACTGAAGGCTGGTTCGCGAAAGAGGAAACTAGCGCTGATCGAGAAGGACAACCCCCAGTGGCTTGATATATCCCACCTGGTTTGACTCTGGATTGCTTCGCTGTGCTCGCAAGGACAACAAAAGACCCGAAGATGGGCTTTTGTTTTAACGCTTTGTCCTCCTCGCACCTCGTAAACATCGGTGAGTCCCAGCTCGTCGCTGGGAACGGAGTAAACGATAAGCAGATTATCGTTTACCTCCAAGTCGCTAAGTAAAATCATCGCTACGCTCGATTGTACTAAGCGCTTGCGAGCCCGGCTCGCCTGTTTTCTGCTCAGGAACAGCAGAAAACATGGCTCCGCCCGTCCAAGCTAATAAAAGCCCCGTAGTGGGGCTTTTATTTTAACGCTTGGACCAAGCCGGTCGCTTGCGAGCCTTCTTGAGGCCGAACTTCTTGCGCTCCACGGCGCGTTGATCACGCTTGAGGTACCCTTCCTTTTTAAGGACAGTACGACGAGGAGCACTTTCCTTTACTAGCGCCCGGGCAATGCCGAGACGAATCGCTTCAGACTGAGCCGTGAGACCACCGCCTGAGACCTTGGCCTCCACGTGATAGTTTTCTACACCGAGATCCTTGGTTGAGAAGACCTCCCCAACAGTTTTCTGTGCAGCTGCATGAGGAAAATAGTCGGCGAGTTCTTTGCCGTTAATGATCACCGAGGCCTTAGATGCCGGCGTAAGGCGCACCCGAGCAGTCGCCGTCTTGCGTCGACCGATACCTTCAATGTAGAGAGCTTTTTTAGTAGTCATAAAATACAGGTGATTATTCGGTCACGACGAGTTGGGTGAGGAGTCGCTTGCGGTGCTTGTTCTTTGGGAGCATGCCTGAAATGGTGCGGCGCACTACTTCTGCATACCCACGGCGCTTACCGAGATGAGAGAGAGTCTCCACGCGACGACCACCTGGGTAACCAGAGTATGACTGGTAGATTTCATTCGCTTTCTTTTCGGGAACGTCGAGCTTCGAGGCGTTGATCACAGTGACCGTCACGTCATTTATGAGGTGTGGCGTGAAGTCGACATCGGTTTTCCCGATGAGCACGGCAGCAGCCTCAGTGGCAACTTTGCCAAGGCGCTTGCCAGCCGCGTCGATGGTGTGTGATTTAGCAGTAATTTTTGTTTTCATACAGAAGGCACTTATTCGACGAAGGCGATAGCAGCAGCGTCACGGCCAGATGGTAGACGACCCATTTTAATCACGCGCGTATAGCCACCATTTCGTTCCTTAAACTTTGGCGCAATGGTGCCAAACAACTTCTTCATAATAGCTTCATTGGGGCCCCCAAGACGCGCAGCAGCGAGGCGGCGGCTGGGTACTGAGTCGGTCTTCGCGAGGGTGACCAAGCGCTCGATGCGGGGCTGGAGCTCCTTGGCTTTGGCAAAGGTGGTCGTGATACGCTCGTCACGAATGAACGACACCATGAGTCCACGGAGAAGAGCCGTACGCCCGCCTTGGCTACGTGACAACTTACGGTTTTTTGCAGAGTGACGCATAGTGTTTAGTCAGCCAAGTGAAGGCCCATTCGCTCGAGGAGCGAAACGATTTCGTCGAGTCCTTTAGGGCCAATTCCGTCGAGCGCAAGAATATCACCTTTTGCCTTTCGCACAAGGCCACCGACGGTCCGGATACTGGCCTCTTCAAGGGCCTGTAGGGTGCGTGAGGTGAGGTCAAGCGCCTCGATGCGGGTCTTTAGTACTTCCTGGTCAATGCCCTTAGCAGCCGGGGCTGGGAGCTCCTCAGCCGGGCTTGCAGCCATATCGTGCGCTGGATAATGCTCTTGGAAGCCGATGATGGCTTTGAGCTGGTGGATCATGATTTCAATTGAGCGCTCGAGGGCTTCACGAGGGGTGAAAGTACCATCAGTTTCAAGGAAGATGCGCAGACGATTGTAGTCGGTGCGGTCGCCCACGCGCATGTTCTCTACTTCGTAGTTAGCGCGGCGGATAGGGGTAAAGACAGCGTCCATCGCAATGGTGCCGATTTCCACCTTATCACGCTGGTGCACTTCACGCGGTACGTAGCCAAGACCCTTCTCAACACGTAGCTCCATCTCAAGTGAAGCACCCTTTGCGGTGAGCTCAGCAATGTGCTGCTCGGGAGAGAGGATTTCTACCTGGGTAGGCACGACGAGGTCAGCGGCAGTGATCTTCCCTACCCCACTCTTTTTGAGGGTGATCGTAACCGGTTCTTCACCGTGGAGCTTGAGGCGGATGCGCTTGAGGTTAAGCAAGATCGTGATCACATCTTCAGCCACTCCAGAAAGCGCTGAAAATTCGTGACCAACACCTTCGATTTTAACCTGGGTGATGGCAGCGCCAGGGAGTGAGGAGAGGATGATGCGGCGCAGTGAGTTTCCGAGAGTGTGACCGTAGCCGGGATGGAGACCGTCGATTTCAAATACCCCACGAAATTCTTCTTCGGTAACAACGCGTGGCTTTGACGGGAGCGTGACATTAGTTTCTAACATGGTTTGGATGATTTAACGCTGATAGAACAACGACTAGCGGCTGTAGAACTCTAGAACCTGCTCAACATCGAAGAGGCGCTCGCTGGGCTCACTGTGCGGTGTCCCCTTCACATCACCGCGCATAGTTTTGGCATCAAAGGCGAGCCAGGCAGGTACTCCAGCACCCTCATAACTCTCGGCGAGGGTGACAAACAGTCCGCTCTGGCGGCTGCCCTCACGAATTTCAATAACGTCACCAACACGCACCTCGTGTGAAGGGATACTCATGCGCTTCGCTCCAACCTTGATGTGGCCGTGGGAAACTGCCTGACGCGCCATGCGGCGGGTCTTCACGAGTCCCATGCGGTAGATAACATTATCAAGACGAGACTCGAGACGAGCAATGAGGACAGCGGCCGGTTGGCGGCTTTTCTCGATCGACTCCTTCACGTAGCGCTTGAGCTGCTTCTCGGTAATACCGTAGGTGTAGCGCAGCTTCTGCTTTTCGATCAGCTGCTTTTTGTAGTCGCTCATCTGACCACCACGCTTCTGCGGCCGACCACCGCGGGCTTGGGAGAGCGCAAATTTTTGGGTCTGCGTCTTTTCAAAGATGGCCGCCCCAAGGCGCTTCGCGATCTTAAATTTTGGACCAATTTTCATACGTAGCGAATGGGGTGATTAAACACGGCGCGGCTTAGGCGGGCGTGGACCGTTAAAGGGTACGGGGGTGACGTCGATAATGCGTACGACGTTGATACCTTTGCCAGAGAAGGCACGAAGTGCCGACTCACGACCGGCACCCACACCCTTCACAAACACCTCAGCCTCCTTCATGCCCATCTGCTGCGCCTTGTCGCCAATGATTTCGCCAACTTTGGCAGCGGCAAACGGCGTTGACTTACGAGAGCCCTTAAAGCCCAAGGCACCACTCGAGGCGCTCATGACAGCGTTACCCTTGGTGTCGCAAAGCGTGAGCAGTGTGTTGTTGAAAGTGGCCAAAATGTTCAGGCGGCCATTTGCGAGCTTGCGCTTGGGGACACTATTAAGTGCCCGGCTGGTGCCGGAAACATCTGAACCTCCGCCTTTCTTGATGATGCGTTTCTTACCCATAGGAATGCAATCAGAAAATAGTGATAATCAAGCTCTTACGTCTTTTCGAGCTTACGGCGTCCACTGCCCATCGTCTTCTTCACTCCCTTAAGTGTACGAGCATTGGTCTTCGTGCGCTGGCCCCGTACTGGAAGGCGCTTCTGGTGGCGACTGCCTCGGTATGACTTGATGTCCTTAAGACGCTTTACGTTCCCAGCTACTTCACGCTTGAGATCCCCCTCGATACGAAACGACTCAACTTTCTCACGAACTGCATTCTCTTGGTCAGTGGTGAGGGCGGTCGCTTTGCTCGTAGGATCAATCTTAAGCTCCGCAAGGAGGCTTCGTGAACGTGACACGCCAATGCCATAGACTACCGTCAGCGCATACGCAAGCTGCTTGTCGTCGGGAATGTTAATACCTGAAATACGCATAAAAGAAGATGTACAACTTATCCCTGGCGCTGCTTGTGGCGAGGTTCTTTCTTGTTAATCACAAACACCACGCCACGACGCTTGACGATGATGTCATCAGGACTCATTTTTTTAACCGACGACCGAACTTTCATACACTCGTAACTTACAGCGATTAAAATCTTTTGCTAATGCGCGCCTTACCTCCGTATGGATCGAGCACCAGGCCAACCTTGTCACCAACGAGGACTCGGATGCGGAACTTCCGCATCTTCCCTGCGAGGTACGCCAGGATAACTTTGTTGCTCTCGTCCAACGAGACACGAAACAGCGCATTGGGGAGCGCTTCGAGTACCACGCCGTGAGCGAGGTCGTCTTTGATCTCAGGGACTGATTGATCCATTAAACGCGAGGAGTGTAACAAATAAAATGAAAGCGGTCAACTATGCTGGGCTGGGTCAGGGGTCCATTATTCTGATTCCTCCTCAGAAATCTGCTCGATGAGGCGAATATCATCACCGTTTTCAGGAAAACTCCGGCGGTAGAAGGGCTTTAGCGAGATGGTGAACTTGTCCACTGAATCAGCGTAGGCTTCCTGGATTTGGCTCATCACCGTCCGTGACTTCCCCGCGAGGTCTTTTCGAAGGGCCACCTCGTCGTACTCCCAGACGATGCGTGGCTTCCCTACTACCGTAAAGGTGAGGGACTCTAGATTAGCTATGACAGCAGCGTTGTGGTTGGGGTCGCGGTAACGGAAAAGCATGTCTTCAACACCCTCGATGCGTACTGGGGCGCGGTTGTAGGTGGGGATAGTTTGTTCAGCAATAAAGCGCGCGAAGTCGTCGGCCTTAAAGACCGGCACTTGTAGTATTGCTTGCTCTACAATATTGACCTGGTCACCACCAAAGCTGGTTGAGGGCTGCTGGGTGTAGGTAAATGCGTATGATCCCTCAAACGAAATAAAGCCAGAAGGTCGACGCTCAGCCACTTGGGCCAAGAGCTCGTTGCGGAGTTCAACCTGAAGCTTCTGGCGGGCAGTTGAGAGTTCCGTATCGTCGACAATAAACTGTGGGCCAGCAAACCCGCCAGTGATGGGCTCGGGGTTTGTAGCGTACATGGCGTTGTAGAGATCAGTCAGGTCGTTTTCCTCAAAGCCTGGGATGGTGAAGCGGGTACCGGCGGCGAGGTTGTACTGCTCGCCAATAGTTTCGGCAAAGACCGCAGCTCTAATAGAGCCAGGTACTGAGGCCCCGCCGGTAGTGACGGCGCCCGGTACTACCACTGACTCTTCGATCCGGAAGATGAGGCCGTCGGGTGAACGGAAGCGGGTGTTCTTGATGAGACGCTCAGCTCCTGGGGTGGTTTTAAAGATTTCGATAGTGCCCCGCGCCTGCTCCTCAACCATCTTTTCACCGGTAGCCTTTACGAGAGTTTCCTTGGTCGCGTCGAGGGTAAGTACTTCGTAGGTGAGTGCCCCGTCGCGGCGCTGTGGAAAGGCTTCAAACTCAGCGTTGACATTTGGGTCGCGGAAGAATGGCTCGACCACGACGGTGGTTTCAGCGAGGAGGTGACTAAGGATGAGGGCACCAAAAATAACGATTGCTCCCAGAGCACCACCCCACCAGTAATAGTTACGTCGTTTCTTATTGCCATCTTCAATGACGACAGGCTGCGTATCGTCGGGATCATCAAAGACTGCAGGTGCCTTGTGCTCCACGATAGTCTCGGGAGGGCGGGCTGAACGGCGCTCACGCGGTTCAATTGGTCGTATGTCTTGAAGATTCCACTTTTGAGTCATGGGGATTCTACCAGTATAGCCTTTTACTGCTCCCAATCATACTGTGGATCATTGCGGTGCGTGTGGAAAAACTGGGCTGAAATAAGCATCGCTGTGTCATGACGGGTACGTAGCTCACTTCTTCCCGCCTCGTCGTACAGTTGCTCGGCGAGACTGGCAGAAATTGGGATCACTGTGTGGTGGCTTTTGGTGGCCGCCTCGGCCGCTGCCTTTACCCGTTCAGCAAAAAAACTCTCGGTGTCCAGGTTGCCGTGCAAAATGAGCGTTTTTGGAATAGACAGGGCGTCGCCGGTTTCATGAAAAAGATCAGTCAGGCGTTTTTCGTATGCTGTATACACGTCACTCACTGCCGAGGCCTTGGACTCATCGGCTACCAGAAAATCACGCGCTGACAGGCGACCGTAGGCCTCTCCGAGTGGTAAGTCTGACGCTCCGGCCACATCGCGCGCCAGAGAGAAGGCGCCGTAAGGGGTGTGGGTGGAATATACCAGCACCCCATCGCGTACAATGCCGATCTCGGTGGCCTCGTAGGTAATGTCGATGAGACAGTACTCAGAAAGGGCGGGAAAAAGTTTGCGCACGACAGCGTAGTACGCCAGCATAAAGGAGTAGCGCCGCATAACAGCCCGCGGCATGATCTTCTCATGGATGTCTTGAAGTGCCGTCACTAAGTACTTCTGCAAGATGGCACTGGTGCGGGAAAGTGTCGCCGAAACTACCTCCTGGCCGTGGGCGCTCGGTACTGGATAGCCGTTACCAGTGAGTGCCAGGGTAGTGCGCGCAACGATCGTGAGCCCAAGTGAGGAGGCGACCTCGTTTTCTTTCAAGTCGTGGCTGGTGTTCTCTTCCGCAGTGCGTTCGAGTTCGGCCACTAAGGAAGGGGTGAGTCGAAATGCTCCGTCCTCGTTGTAACGAATGGTTTTGGTGACGGTATACGACCATGGTGCCGCCACACTCACTGACAACACTGTTGGTTTCGGCGCTCGCGGCCTCGCTACCTCGAGCACTTTGCGGCCGTCACTATCGATAAGGAGGGCGGCACTCATAAGGGCAGTCATAACATTTTTGGCGCACTGTTCGAGGCTCGCTTCCCCACGCAAGGGCACGTGCTCCCGATGGGACCAAAGGATAGCGGGTGCCGGGGCATCTTCTGTCGACTCTACCAAAGCCACCAGCACACTGGCCGAGCCAATATCAATAACCACACCGAGCGTAGCGTCGTGGCGTTTTTTAAAAAAGGACATGGTGTCAGATAAGTATAGCGCGACGTCACGGCAGGTGACGTCGCGCTATACCACTTGGTTGGGAATATCCTACTCCTATCGTCGAGATAAAATCACTACGATGGTTTTTATAGTCGCTGGCCGTCTGGGACGACGTTGGAACTTTTCTCACTAAAGTTCTGACGCTCTTAAATCAACCAACAATGAACCACTCTCAGAAATTGGTTCCAGACACTGCCGAAGCACCTCTCTATGCTCTTTATTTATTTGCACTGCTGGGTCACCACTTTTGAGTTCGCCACACAATTCATTAAAGCCAATAACGTAGTAACTTCCGTCCAAGCCTTTAAACAAAGCAAAAACTTCTCGTGTCACATTTTCATAGGCAAACGTCGCCAGGGCTTCATCACGCCGGTTTCCACCAAGCTCGGAAAACCAGTTCTGTAGTAGCGGTAGCTTGCCCTCTTTTACTTTAAATAGTTTTGAAAAATGCATACACTATCACTATGTATTAAAAGTGGCGTGCAGAACTTCTCCCACACGCCACTAACTTCGCACCGGCAACTGACCTAGTGGCCAGAATGCACAGCGCCTGCTTGTGCCGCAACGACTCGCGGAAGGATGATGGCGAACGGGTCCGAGGTCGCGTCATAGACGTCCTGCCCGTGCGTACACACCAGATGCTCATCCGACAGATGGCTCGGGTAGAATCGAGGATCGAGCTCACCGAACGCCTCGCGAAGAACATCGAGCGTATATCCGTAGAGGAAACGGACCCGTGCGACGTCGGCCAGCCTGGCGTGATCGAGCGGGTCGTGGTGCATGAAAGAACCCACCGACTCCTTGCAGAACAGCGCATACTGCGTGGTGTGCAGGATGTGCATGTGCCAGAAGGGATCCAGCTCATCTGAGACCGCGTGCATGTTGAGCGGGTCGATGACAGGAAGCGCATAGTACAGCTTGAGCGCGAGGACGCCGGCGTCGAGGTATTCACTGTCGACGAACCGGCCCTGCTTGCCCAATTCTTCTGCAACCTTGCGACGTACCCCAGAAAAGTCTTCGGCATCGATCCGCTCCAGGGCTGCCAGCTGACGCGGGCCAAGCTGTCTCTGCACCATTTGTGTCAAAAGCATCTGCCTTCTCCTTAATCTCCGTTGCGATGCCCGAGGGCACCAGAAAAAGCGTAACACTTTAAAAAAATACTGTCCATCGCCGCGAGCTGGCCGTCTGGGACGATGTTGGAACTTTTTTAGCTGCCAATACGAGAACGGCCTACGCTTAGCGCAGGCCGCTTCATTCCGGCTTCCAGCCGTTTAGGCGGGGACAGGTGGAAGATCTACCCACTGGCCGTCCTTGATCCAGCCACTCTTGTGCGACCGGTTGATGACATCCTGAAAGGAGTCGAAACCAGCCCAGCGGTAGTACCGTCCCGGATTGATTGCTGGATCGAGCGCCTGCTGAGCATCTTCGCCTTCCGGGAGCAGGTATCCGGTTATCCAGCAGGTGCCAATCACGGACCCGCTGCAGCCACCGTCGACCAGCGCCTTCATGCGCGTGACGAGCAGCTTGGCGGCCTCGTGGTAGCTGACAGTACGCCCCACCTCGTCAAGCCCTACGGTAACCACATGGAGATATACCGGCATGTCACTCGCTCCTTCTCTGCTGTGAGACCTCCCGTCACCTTTGAAGTAGGACAGCTAAGATAGTTGTCTATGAACACGTACAAGCATTTAAGTTTTGAGGAGCGCTTTATGATTGAGAAGTTATGGCAAGGAAAGAGAGCGATTCG
>JALHRC010000017.1 GCA_022841645.1 Minisyncoccota bacterium | reverse complement strand
CGTGCCCGCCGCCCCTCCGCGTGAATTGCGCTCGGATTACCCCACTGTGCACCAAGCCACGGCCCCATTGCCTTAAGAACCGCTGGGTGCGTAGGGGTAGCTGCGGCGTGATCAAGATAGATGCGGCGCGCGCTTTGCGCGCGCCGCCAGAGATTAAACAAACTCATCAAAAAAATCATGGCACGAACTGTTTATTAAGTAAAGCGGGGTATGGCTTTACACGCAAGCAATAGGGCCACTTTTCCTGGAATAATCCCCCCGGCTGTGCTAGACTGCCACAACTTTTATGGTCAAACACGCTACTACTCCAGCTATTGTAAAGCGCCCACCCATTGTGGTGGTGATGGGTCATATCGACCACGGCAAGTCAACACTCCTTGATTACATCCGCAAATCCAATGTGGTAGAGAAAGAGGCCGGCGGCATTACCCAGCACCTTTCGGCCTGCGTGGTTGCCCATACCACCAAAGAAGGTATCAAGGAGTCTATCACCTTCCTCGATACCCCGGGACACGCTGCCTTCCAAAAAATGCGCCTGCGTGGTGCTGACGTCGCAGATATCGCTGTTTTAGTAGTCTCAGCTGAAGACGGTGTAAAGCCCCAAACGCTCGAAGCCCTCGCTTCAATCAAACAAGCCGGGATACCTTTCATTGTAGCTATCAATAAGATCGACAAGCCCGGTGCTGACATTCCCCGCACCCAATCCTCACTCATTGAGCACGAAATCTATATTGAAGGAATGGGCGGCGACATTCCCTGGGCGGCTATTTCTGCTAAGGCTGGCACTGGCGTACCCGAACTCCTTGACCTGATTATCCTTGCCGCCGACCTGGCCGAGCTCACGGGCGATACCAATGCTCCTGCGACTGGCCAAGTGATTGAAGGTAAGCTGGATCCAAAGCGCGGTAACACTGCGACGCAGATTGTAAAAAACGGCACGCTCCGCTCGGGGCAATATATTGTGTCTGGCACCGCCATGGCGCCCGTGCGCATTATGGAGGACTTTACTGGCAAGCCGTTGCGCGAGGCTTCCCTATCAACTCCCGTTGGGATTGTCGGCTTTTCAGAGATTCCCGCTGCTGGCGCTCCCTTTATGGTCGTGGAAAATAAGAAGGCCGCCGAAATAGTGACTGAAAAGGCGCGCGAGCGGGCAGAACGCCGTACTGCGCACCACAGTGAGCTCCCCACTATTCCCATCCTCATCAAAGCCGACGTCCTTGGTACTATCGACGCTATCGAGCACGAGCTTAACAAGTTTGAAAGTGATCGTATCGCTGTGCGTGTCATCGATGCAGCGGTGGGCCCCATTACTGCCAGTGATGTACAAAACGTGAGCGCTACTAAGGAGGCGATTATCGTCGGCTTCAACGTCCCCGTCGAACGGCAAGCCAAGGACCTCGCTGAGCGACTCGGTGTCGAGATCGACACATTTTCTATCATTTACGAGCTCTCCGAGTGGCTTGATAAAGCACTAAAGAATCGTACTCCTACTCTTGAGGAAGAGGTGCCTACCGGCCGCATCAAACTGCTGAAGATTTTCAGTACCCAGAAGAATACCCACGTCCTTGGCGGTCGCGTTGAAGAGGGGGCGATTAAACTGCGTCAACGCGTACGCATCATGCGTCGTGATATCGAAATCGGTAAGGGAACGATCAAAAATCTGCAGCAGCAAAAGTCTGACGTACAGCAGATTGTTGAGGGTGAGTTTGGTATGCAGGTCGAGACCCGCGTCGAAATTGCTCCCGGCGATTACCTTATTCCGTACGACACGGTCGTCAGTTAATCCGTATGTCGTCCGACCGCCACAGTCGCGTTGCTACCTTTTTAGGAGAGCTCGTCGCCACCTTCATCCAGCAGGAAGCAAACACTGATCCACTCATCACGGTGACACGAGCTGATATTTCTCCCGATTATAAAAACGCCACTATTTACTTCACCACCATCCCCGATGAGCGTGAGGCAGACGCACTAGCATTTTTAAAGCGCAGCGGCGGCGATATTCGTGCTTATGTGAAGCACAAGGCCAATCTTAAAATTATTCCGTTTTTTACGTTTTCAGTCGACTACGGCGAGCGCCACCGCCAGCACATTGATGAGGTGGCGAAGGAAATTGCTGGGGGAAAGAAGACTTCTCCCACTGCCTAGCTTTTGTCTTACTATGGTATTCCTGACTACCAGGAGTTGACACAGAAAATTTACCGGACCGCTGTTCACAACATTATTTTCACTTAATTCTGTGCCGGGAGCGGGGATCGAACCCACATGGCCTTGCGGCCACAACATTTTAAGTGTTGCGTGTATACCATTCCACCATCCCGGCGCCGTGAGATAATAGCATATTGTAATGCCAGTGCTACCACCATTTTTGCTGGATTCTTAGCCCCATCCATTCTATACTGTTGTGCCAAAAGATTGTCCTGGTGGTGAAGCGGTAACACAGCGGTTTGCAAAACCGATATGCGCGGGTTCGATCCCCGCCCAGGACTCAAACATAGATTTGTACCACCCGCATGCCACTTGTGAGTTAGTAAACGGTATTGTACACTCTGCCGTGTCGTCAAATGCGCCCTTAGCTCAGTTGGTAGAGCAGCTCCCTCTTAAGGAGACGGTCCAAGGTTCGAGCCCTTGAGGGCGCACACACGCAGAACAAAACGACCCCCAGTTTAGTTAACTGGGGGTCGTTTTGTTCTAGCACGCAACCTGTGTTGCGTGCGGCGTGTGTGCGAGGCGTAGCCATGATTTCTGCTCCTTTCCTAGAGCAGAAAACGGGCGAGCTTGGGTCGCGAACACTTAGAATAATTGAAGCGAAGCGAACAATTGTGCTTAGTGATTCGTGTGCACAAATGTGTCTTCCGGCAAGGGCTCGAACGGCGCAGCGTTGTCACGAGCGCGCTTCCAAGCGCGAGTGGCCGCGAGCCGCGTCCAGCAGTACTTATGAGCGCAAGCGAATTAGTAACTGTGGGACGAGCCCTTCACGCGCCGCTGCAAGTACTTAGAAAAATATAAACGTAGTGGAATATTTTACTTAGTAACTTGTGACCACACAACGTCGGCCAGGAAGCACACCACCAACCTCTATTGGTCCCCTACCAAAATGTCTGAGTGACAACTCACACTAGACAATGAGAAAAACGGCAGACACTATATGGCTTGGTATAATTACTATGTATGGCGGACGCTCATCGTAAGATTAATACCAAATGGTGTGCTGGGTTAGCATATATACTTGGAATCATAGCAAGTGATGGCAACATATCGCCTGACTTAAGGCATGTGAATATAACCACGAAAGATTTGGAACTTGTTGTACTTGCAAAGCAATTGCTAAACATTAAAAATAAAATTGGCAGAAAGGGTCGTGGTGGGACTAATGAAAAAAGATATTTTGTTTTGCAATTTGGAGATGTACATTTTATTGCCTTCTTAAAACAAATAGGCATAACAAGTAAAAAGTCTAAGACTATAGGCAAGGTACTGGTGAACAGACGATACTTCAGGGACTTTTTACGCGGGATCATTGATGGGGACGGGTGTGTTGATAGTTATACGCACCTACAAACAAAATTGCCGCAAACACGAGTGCGAATAGCTTCGGCCAGTCAAGGGTTTATCGATTGGCTGCAACATAGCATATTGATCCATTGCAGAACAGAAGGCGGCTGGGTCTATTATCAAAAGAGGTCTTCTGTTAAAATGCTTACCTACGCAAAACGGGATAGTGTACTTATCCTAAAACACGTGTATTATCCTGGTGCGGTTGGATTGAGTAGGAAACGAGTAATTGCATTGGATTTAATTGGGCGAGTGGCGTAATTGGCAGCCGCGCACGGCTTAGGACCGTGTCTCGTAAGAGGTGGAGGTTCAAGTCCTCTCTCGCCCACCAAGTTAACTTCAGGTCAAAACAAAGCATGTCATCTCCTCGCTTCCCTTTCTTGACTGCAGTTTATTTGATCGCCATAAAAGATGGTCAGGTGCTACTTTCTAGGCGCTATCAGACAGGTTGGATGGATGGCACGTATACCCTTCCAGCTGGGCATGTAGACGGTGGAGAAACTATTTACGCAGCAATGTCACGCGAGGCAAAGGAAGAGGTGGGATTGGACATTGCGCCTCACAATCAGAAATTGATTCACGTCATACACAGAAATACCGGTGACAGGGAATATTTTGACTTTTTTCTTGAGACAAATCAGTGGGAAGGTGCAGTAACAAACAACGAACCCGAGAAATGTGACGATATCGGATGGTTCGATATAAATGCCCTACCAGCCAATACGCTCGACTACGTAGCACTCGTTCTCAAACACAGAAACACGGAAATGCGCTTTTCTAGCATAGGATTCGACTAATCACATTGTGGCTAGCAGCACATCATTAAAAACACAAAACCACCGCCGAGGCGGTGGTTTTGTGTATTCCTACTGAAGTTGTCAGTGGAAAAATTCTTTAGAAGGTCGGTGTGGCGATATAGGTCAACGTCGTGTTGTAGTCGTCACCCGCTTCCTGGAGTGGACTGATCTGGATTTGATAACCCACATCGGCCCGTCCATAGTTCTGCGCAACGCCGTCAGCCGGACCATTGTGCGAGAACACTACGCGTGGAGTAGTACTGGCCGCGACCCATCGGTCCCCGCCCGTCCCAACGTTAAATTCATTAGCGTTGAGATCGGCATCTGTGGACGTGAGACCCCAGTGACCGTACGTATTTTCCTGCAATAGTGTGTTAGCTGGAGCGGCCCAAGCAGTTGGCGTGTTGGTGTAGGCGCCGTTCAAGAATCCGTCAATATCTGCTCCGGTAGACGACTGTAAGTTACCGTCTTGCTCGACTGTTACTGAAAAGCCGTTGCGAGCATTGGTCTCAACAGTCAGTGTCTGCAAGAGGGTTTCGGTAATACCGACTGCCACTACTCCGAACGGTACTGCAGTCGCCGTCGTTGTACCAGTAGTACTTGTACCGTTAATCGGAAGAGCTGAGGTGGTAGTGCCAAGAATCTCAAACTCAAACGAAGTGTTTACTGCCGCTGTCACTTCTACCGTATCGATGATAGCCACCCGTGTGCGACCGGTATCGTTCGGTGTGGCGATGAGGAACTCGTACGAGCCGACAGCGGGATTAGTGATTTCGTTGTTGACGAATACCACGCGAACGATCTGGTTGGCCGAAGCTGCTACTCCGGTAAATGAAACCACCTGACCAGTGACGTTAAACGTTGCTGGCGCGTCAGGTGTTCCGTCGACGGTAACAGTGATGTCACTGATCGACAATGTACCTAGACCAGTAAAACCTGCTGGGAAGGTAATTGACGTTGTCGCACCCGATGCGAGTGACGAGCTGGTCGGAATAGTAAAGCGGACGTCGTGGCCCGACAGCACTGCCGGTGCTGAGTCAGACAACGTATTGCTGACTACAGCAAGGTTAGCTGCTTGCGCTGTCATCTGCCACCCTAAGGTGGCTAGTACGACTGCGAACGCAACGAGCATCGCGACTGCCCGGTACGTAAGCCCAACCTTAGTTGGAATTACGAACATGTTTATTATGAATTTATTGAATAACTAATGACTCTCTGACATACGTTGTTGGAGACGCACATCACAGCTGAGAGTTAGGTTGCAGCGTTGTGGAGAGTGGACGAACCGTGTTGTAAAAAGGCATAGCCTCACGATTTGTCCACATACTGCAACCTCCATCGCCATTGTACTAGTTATACTCCCTCGCTGTCTTAGAGTTGCTGTTGATAACCCTCGAGGGCGCCCGTCCTTTTCTTTAGAAAATGCTTATTTTATTAGCTCTCCTATCTTCATGGTGTTTCTTGGGACAAAAAGTCGTTAGGTACAGATGTCGTTGTTAATTTTCTTACCGTTCTGTCTTAGGCAGTACGCGCGACTTTTACATCACGCCAAGCAGTCGTATACGAAGGCGAAAGGGCTGCCCGGCCCGCTTGCCACGCCGCTCCCCGCACGTGGGTTCCTAGCTTCAGCACCTCATGGCCCCAGCGGTCATTGAGTTCACCGATAACGGGGAGTAGCGCAGCTGTGGCTGTCTCCTTATCTCCCCCAAACAAGGGCGAAGTGCCTGCACTCAATTCGCTGAGTTCCGAAAGAAGTACACCAACCTTTTTATAGGCTACCGACGCTGTAAATAAACGCTCGGTTGCTGCCATAGCGACTGCCATAAGCGTAAATACATCAGCGCTAGGGGCAGAGAGAACACACTCCTCGCTCCCCCGCCCCGGATATACTGCTTCATAGCGCGAGGAACGTAGCTGCACCGTCATTCGCCTGGCTTCTAGCCCCGCGCGCCGCAGTTGACCTACTACGTGCCGTACGTGGTGAGCTACCGCATCCTTTACTACTGCTTTTTCGAAGGTACTGCGCGCAAACGAGCGGCTACTCATAATGCTTTTAGGCGCAGCGTGCGCTGCTCCGACCGCGTAGGCCGGCTCTCCGCGCAGCTCGGCCAAAAGACGTACCCCTTCAACGCCAAACACCCGCCCCACCCAATCAGCCGGTGCCGCCATAAGATCAGCAGCCGTATGGAGGCCGGCGGCGGAAAACGCACGCACCCGAGCAGCCCCCACCCCCCACAACTCACCTAGGCGTACTTCTGTCGACCGCTCTACCCAGGCTTCCTGTCCCATAACACACAGACCCCCGTCGCGCTTGGCAGAGACATTGGCGCGCTTGGCGAGTGTCTTTGAGGCAGCTACTCCCACGGAGACGGGCACTCCCACACAGCGCTCTACCTTGTCTTTTACAACGCGCGCCAGGGCCTCCGCCTGATCGATCGGTACGGTAAAGAAAGCTTCATCTACAGAGTACTGCTCAAAAGCAGCAAAATCATTTTTTATGAGTCCAAAGATGCGACGTGACAGATCCCGGTACAGCGTGAAATTTGAAGAAAACACCACTGCTCCCATGTCTTTTAGACTGTCCTTTACTTGGAAAAGTGGCACCCCCATCGGGATCCCTTTGTCCTTTACCTCTTGCGAGCGCGCCACCACACAGCCGTCGTTACTTGAGAGTACGACGACCGGCCGCTTACGCAGGTCGGGGCGAAACAGCCGCTCGCAGGAAACGAAAAAATTATTGCAGTCGATAACACCAATAGCGTAGGCTTGTCGCAACATCCCCCTATGCTAACACAAGCGGACAAGACAGCTGTTGTTATTTAAAGAGCTTCCAGATAGCCTGATCTTCTTCCCCATCGATCTTAAAGAAGGCCACCCCGGCGAGACGATACTCATCCGCGATCGTAAGGCGACGCTTGGCGCTGACAGCGTCGCTATAACTACCAAACCGTACACTCACCGTAGTGCCAGTGCGGGTGGCATAGGAAAGTGCCTGCGCTGCCACTTCGTAACCCTTAGGGGTATTCTTAGGAACCCGTTCTTTAGCGAGTACCCGTGCCCACGGTGAGCCTTTTGGGATGTAGCTAATGATAGCGTCACCACCCACACTCCGCCCTGTTTTTACTTTGTACTCCTTGGTCAATTCCACAAACCGCGGTGGATTGAGGGTACCGGCCAGAGTGTAATTGCGGTACCAGTCAGGCGCGACCTCGACGTCCCACGCGCGGCCATAGGTAGGAATGCCTAGATAGACCTTTTCCCGCGGAAAATCACGCAAGGCCAAAGTGACCACCTTGCGCACCCAGGCATCGTCAGCAACGGGCATATAGGGGAGTCCCTGGCGGGTTTTATTGAGCGTCAGGTCGGCGCGCTGCTGGTCGTAGGTCATAAGTTCAATACGATCGCAGTGCTCACCAATCGCCTTGTAGTCGTTTGCGTAGCGTAGTGGGTTCGGCAGTACGGAGTAGAGGTCTTCTGGTGGCGTACGCGCCTCAATAGCACAGGTAAGCAACTCTTTTCCTAACGCCACATTCAGTTCCTTGAGGAAGAGCGAGAAGTAATCAATGGTTTCAGGCAACTTCCCCTCGTAGTCGATATTGACGCCATCGTAATCGCCATCCTCCACCATGTTTACAATTGCCGTAATATGAGCGCGGCGGCTGCGTTCATTACTTAGTACGGCGTGTATAGCAGCGCCATCAAACCACATCACTGACGGAATGATTTCTACCTTCTCTTTACGAGCCAAACGGAAAAACGTGCGCCATTGCCGATCGTCGAGCCCGGCCTTGTCGGTGAGTTCTCCCTGCGCGGTCACTTCAAAGGCAAACGGGTATACGGTGTCGAGGTGGTCGATATTTTTCGTCGCGCTTTTAAGCCCCTTCGTATCCTGCCACCAGGGAATCCAGCCAGCCACCTGTCCTTCGGCAGCCGCTACGGGGCTTACCATAATAAAATAACTCGCTGCCACAACGAAACATAACAGCACAGCACATCGCCCGCCCTGGGGCATGGGTTTTGTAGTAGTACGCATAGCTATAAAGACGCAGAGATACCCAGTTTCTTTCAGCGAAGCGCTGGTGGTGTGATAAATGTCCGCACACTCCCCACCACCACTCCCCACACCAGCACATCATCAGCCTCGGCTACCGCGATCGGGGCGTAGCCAACCTGCTCAGACACTAAGACTGCCTTCCCGGCACGCTCCATGTAGCGCTTTACTACGAGCTCGCCGTACACCGCCGCCACCACGATCAGGCCGGGGAGTGGCTCGACCGCTCGATCAACCACCAATATGTCACCAGAAAAAATCCCTGCTCCTTCCATAGAATCACCTTCGGCACGAACAAAAAACGTCGCCAAAGGGTGCGTGATAAGGAGTTCATTGAGGTCGAGCGGTCGCTCGACCATGTCGTCACCTGGCGCCGGAAAACCAGCCGCTGGTCGTGAGGCGTAGAGCGACAGGGGCAGCGGCGCACCCACGGTGGCCGGAGCAATGACATGGGCGGTGGTGTGTACAGCCATAAGCGGGATTAATTATCCGATGTTGTCTTCGGTTTTAGGTACCTTGGCGGTGAGCCACGAGGACGACTGTACCTTGCCACCAAAGCCCACATTAAACGCCATCTCGATACCGCAACGCTCGCACACTAGTGCTTCCGGGATGTCGGCAACATTCTTGCGGTCACCGCCATTGGCAAACACATCTGGGCGTAGTGCCTCGAGCGTGCGACACACCGAACGGTCCGGGTCGTCGAGAATATGATCAGTAATGACCACTTCATCCACTGCCCGCAGAGAAGCCAGTACCTCCGCCCGCTCGTCTTGTGGCATAAAGACAAAGCCCTTTTTAGAAAGGAGCCAGTTATCATTATTTAAAATCACTACCAACCGATCGCCGAGGGCGCGTGCCTCTTCAAACATCCGCACGTGGCCAATGTGAATTGGGTCAAATCCGCCAGACACTGCAACGACGCGTGGTGAAGCCATAGACTCTATACGCTAAGAATACCCGAGGATACCCTAGACAACAACCGCACCGGTCGTGAGATAGAGGTGGAGCGTGAGTAAACCACCCAAAAGACCACATAATACAAGGGTATGCACGATCTGCCACGACCGACCCGAACGAATAGCCAGTGTAAGTGAGAGAAGTAACATAGCAGCAATGACGGAAGCGAGGAGTGAGTAAACAACGGTGAGAAAAAGACTTGGCTGGGTAGCGAGCTTGGCGTAGGTAGGTACTGGCTCACTCGCGGTATAACCAGGCAGAGCGTCGACCCGCGGCGTAAGGCCTGAGGTAGTGGACATGGTGCCGAGGGCAAACGTGACACTGTCATCGGCTACTTCGTGCGTGAGTGAGGTTTCCTCGGCTGTTGCTGGTGCACTGTCAGAGCGCGGGGTGGTTTCGTAGGCAAAAGCCACGGCGGTGGCTGAGGCGGTAGCGGTCACGAGGGTGGAGCTCGCAGCCGACGAGGTAGCCGCCACCGTCGTCTCGGCGAGCACTACCGCTGCCGTACCTGAAGGGGTGATCGGCATAGAGGCTGAGGCGAGTTCTTCCGGGAGCGTCGGCGCATCGATACGTGCAGAAGCATACGGGGCCGGGTACGCTGGTGTGCCAAAAAGCTGCACCACAAACACCGTATCAAAGCCCTCAAACACGCCACGCGCGGTGCCGACGCCGATTTCGGTGTAGTTACCATTCACGATATTGGCGCGGTGGGTGGGAGAATTCATCCAGGCGTCTACCACCGCGCTCGTGTCGGTGAAATGTACCGCGAGATTCTCACCAGCATAGGCGTAGACATACCCCACCTCGTCAAACCAGTGCCAGGGCGAGACACCCTCGGGACTAAAGTGTGAAAAATAGCCTTCGCTTACCATATGCTCGGCCTTGCGCTGTGCTGCTTCATCCAAGATGGGGTTGCGACGCAAGGGCGCTGTAGCCTCGGCTCCGCGCTCAGTGTTGGTGAGTTCTACCACCACCGCTGGCAAAATGGCCGAGACCAGCCACTGTGACGATTGCCACAGGAGGGCCTGGAGATTGGCCGTCATAAACGAAAGAAGCACGAGCCCGGCCATGCCAAGCAGCGCTCCTCGCCCAAGCAGCGTCGGCACTTCGCCCGGATCACGTACAAACAACAGACTCGACTGTAAAAAGCGTCGCATACCGTTTTAGTGTAGCACAAGCAGTGTGGCCGACGAGCCTCGCGGCTGTTTATGACGCGACGCGCCGCGCGTAGACAATCACGTGATGACTGTAGCGTTCTTCCTGTCGATTATACGAGCCGGCACAGGTGATGAGGCGCAGACCCGCGTGGTCGATATTCCCGTATACCGACGCGAAGGGAAAGCTGTCGCTCGGAGTTTCTTCGGTATGTGTCACCACAAACCGCGTGGTGCTGCCATCTTCGTGATCGATGAACACCTCGTCACCTGCCTCTACTTCATGAAGGCGCCAGAAAATCGCCGGGCCACGAAATGAATCAACGTGCCCCAAGACCACTGCGGGACCAACCTCGCCGGGCCGGGGACCATGTGCATACCAGCCAACCTTTCCATAATCTGTCGGCACGTCTGGCTCGCCCTCGGCACCGAGAGCGAGCGGACCCTCGAAAGGAGCTGTGAGAGAAATGCTCGGGATACGCAACTCGGTCGGGAGAGGCGTGGCCGCGCGTTCGGGCGAGGTGCTGGAAGCCGCCGCTACCACACCCTCCGCGACTGGCGAAACCACGGTCCACCCGCGCGCGGCCGCGCCGTACCACACGAGCCCCACGCCTATCAGGAGCGCCAAGAGAAGCGCTCCTCGTTCACGTGGGCGATAATGCCCCATTACTGCCGCTGCCATGTTTTGGCACCCCGTCCAGTATGGACAGGAAGCACGTGAAGTGGCCACGGCGAAGGCTGGGGCAGTGACTGACTACCACCGGCACCCGTATTCGGTGCCGCACTAGGGAGGACCGTCACTTGCTCACCAGCGACCCGTGGCCGAGGTTCCGCTACCGTCATCACCGCTACTTCCGTCACTCGCCCCCGCCTTGCACCAGCTCGCGTGCCGCTGCTACTCCCGCCATCTTCGTCGTCAAAATGTGCCGTAAGTGAAAGGCCACTCGTCACTGTGATGGTGCACGGGGTAGTAGCACCCACACAGGTACCCGCGCCACTACTCCAGCTATTTTCAAAGGTCGAGCCCTCGTCCGGTAGCGCCAAGAGCGTAACGGTGGCGCCAATCGGGTACGGCACAAGACAGGTCGCTTCACCATCTTCGTTAGAACAACGGAAGGTTCCAGTTTCATCAGTCACTGTCCCCGTACCGTCCCCGCCCACTGTAAAGGTCACCGTGGTAGTAGCAGCTTCTTCTGATTCTTCATCATCCTCTTCCGGTGGAGTACTGGTGCTATTTTCATCCGGTTCTTCTTCCTCGGGCGGTGTGCTGGTACTATTTTCGTCGTCTGGTTCCTCCTCATCTGGGGTTTCCGGCTCAGTAAGCGTTACGGTAAAGGTCGCCACTTCGGTGGTATTACCAATCGTAAAGGTCGCAGTAATAGTGGCTTCGCCGGGCGTCGTGACGCGGTAGCAAAAGGCGCGCCGCGTACTGTTGCTCGCAATCGTGAGGTCGGTAACGGAAAAACTACCGCTGTCATTACAGCCACCCAGCGTGGCGCTCCCAAACGCTCCTCCCGGGCTCGATGCCAGCGCCACCGCAATGGTGCCCGTGGCAGGAAGGGTGTCGCCGCGCATCGCCTGGAGGTGCAGTTCTGTCCCAGTTACAAAACTGGTCGTAGTGGTAGCGGTGACAAACTCAATCTCGGCCGCTTCAGCCATAAAAAATGGCGCCATAAGAGCGCACAGACACATTCCAATAATTACGAGGAGGGCACTACGATGTGCCGGCACGCCAGGGGCTGGGGCACCGCTAGAACTAAGAGTAGTAGACATAGACAAGGAATCAAACTGGTTAGAGATAAACATCGCCAAGGCGGTGTCGCGAACCGTCCCTTCTATGCTACACCCAGATTAAGTTAGCTGCACCTAGCCCCTCACCACATAATCAGCGTTCGAACAACTCTGCAGGCGTAGCCGAAGCCCTAGTGAGAAGGCTGATTATGTGGTGAGGGGAGGCACTTGAAGTTATCCACAACTCTCCCTTCACGACATAGGCACTGTTCCTTAAGCCCCCCCGCCCCAACACTACGCCCTCCGGGAACAGTGCCTATGTCGTTTCGTATCGGTTAAAAATTATCGTCAGCTTTATGAAAGCGCGCGTAGTGGGGCTTTTTTAAATTGTGCCGGGCGGAAGAAGCGGTTGTAGTAGCGCGCGATTACTTTCTTGAGGCGCTCTGGCAACCGATCCATAAGGCTGCATAAGCGGCAGCAGTAGCCGTTATACGCTTTCATGCAGCCTGGGCAACCAAGAAAGAGTACGTGGCAGATTTGGTTTTTGCAGTGGTAGTGGGTATCACTTTTTTCTGTGCGACAGAGGTGACAGTGGGCGATCACTTCATCGCCAATGCGCTCACCCAAGCGGCCGTCGAAAACAAAGTTTTTGCCTTGGAAATAGTTGGGGAGGCCCTGCTCCTTCACCTGATGCGCATAATCGATAATGCCGCCCTTGAGGTGGCGCACATTTTCAAAACCGTGATGCTTGAGCCACGCCGACGCTTTCTCGCAGCGTATGCCACCCGTGCAGTAGAGGCCAACCATTTTGTGCTTGTAAGGAGCCAGGAGCGTGGGCGCGACGGCGAGTTCTTCGCGGAAGGTGTCGACGTCGGGGGTAATGGCGCCGGTGAAGTGGCCAATTTCGCTTTCGTAGGCATTGCGCATGTCGACCACGACCGCTTCCGGATCTTCAACAAGTGCATTCATTTCGGCGGCCGTGAGGTAGGCGCCAGTATCAGTCACATCAAACGACGCGTCGTTAAGGCCATCGGCCACGATCTTTGACCGGACACGCACGTGCAGTTTTTTGAAGGCCGGCACCTCGCCTTCCTCGACCGCAATTTTGTATGGCACACCCGTGAGTTCGGGCTGTGCCTGTAGCCACGTGTCAAATTCACTCCAAACGTCGGTCGGCACATTCATTTGCGCGTTGATACCTTCGTAGGCGACATAAATCCGCCCCAGGCAGCCAAACTGCAAAAAGGCTGTGTAGAGACGGTTACGAAACTCAGCCGGGTCAGCTACCTTTACGTAGCGATAAAACGACAGCGTGGTGCGCTTGATGTTTTCCAACTGAGGTGGTGCTGAATGGGTAGACTGCGACATGTTGTGACTAGAACCACAAGAGTATAGACGATAAGGGCGCGCTGAGGCAACGGAGCGCAACCAACGCCGCACACGGGCGCGGCGAGCGCCCGTGTGCGGCGTCCCCACTTCTTACTCCACATTTTGGAAACACATCAACATATTGCCAAAAAAGGCTTACTTAGAGCCATAAAATAGCCACTTTTAACTTGACATTTCTAATCAAGTATGCTATCATTTTAGGTAGTCCGGGGAAGCCTCCGCTTCCCCACCCCGCAACCCGTCAGAGGGACGAGGTCGCGGCCCGCTCTTTGACATAGAAGGATTAAACAAAATGGACTTCACTGACCCAATGTTCTACGTCTACCTGGTCGTAATGCTCTACGTGGGCATCCCGATCCTCTTCTTCATTCCGCTTTTCGTGGCCGGACCGCTGGTGGCAAAATCACTCGTCAATCGGCCCTTCTACCAGTATGGCCCCGATGAGAAGGATGTCATCAAGAGCACTTTCGGCTTCTTTACGGAAGTCGAACCGGGCCAGGTCAAGATCGTGGAGCGGGGTGGGCGATTCATTCGCTGTATCATGCGCTACCCCGGGCACACGTTCCGAGGCTACGTCGTTCCGGAACTTCACCAGAACACCGCGGAATACTGGGACGTCATCAATACACCAGACGATTGCAGTGACGCTCGCGCGATACACCGCAAGTGGCGCCGGTACAAGTTTATCTACCTCCCCTACCACTTGCTGTGGTACCGGTGGAAAATCTGGGTCTATACCACAACCGGCACCATCTTCACCGGCATCGCCCCGTGGCAAACAGTGCGCGTGTACCCAATTGAGTACTTTCGGGAGAAGACAACCGATACGGGTGAATTCGAACTTGAGCGCAAGAAGAACTTTAGTGACCACTTCCGGGCGGGCAACTCTGACTTCTTCGTCGCGATCGGTTCGGCAGACACTCTGGATAAGGTACCTGTAAAAATCGTCATCGGCATGGTGCTGCGCATCCAGAACCCCTGGGTGGCCGCCTACGACAACGATCAGGGCTGGACGGCTCGTCTCTACGCGACCATTCCCAGCCAGGTCAACGACGTGACCCGGAACTTACCGCTCGACCAAGTGATCTCTGGCTCAAACCAGGACATTACCAACCGAGTGGTGGAACTGGGACGCGAGGCCGCTCCAGGCATCGCCGAAGGACCTCTCGTGAAGTACGGCATCGTCATCGAGCAGGCCACTACGCCTGACCGATCGGTGCTACCGCAAGATAAAATGAGCACCACTCAGCAGCAACTTGCGGCTGTGGCACTGGCGCGAGTCGCTGCTGCTGCACGTAAAATCTCTGCGGCGGCTGAAGCAAATGCGGCCCTGCAGATGACACGCGTCATGAAGGCCGGCGGGGATCATGCAAGGTTTGCTGCCGAGATCGAACGCGATGTTCGCGTCGCGCAAGCTGCCGGCGATCGTGCCATCATCTCAATCGGCGGTGGCGGCAGGGAGGACAACAAGTTTCTTGCTGCTATACTGGCCACTCTGAAAGGAGGTCGTCCATGAACGTGCCGTTGTGGGTTGTGCCGGTTGCCGTGGTCGCACTGGTCGGTGGAATGGTGTTTATCATTCTCCCGCTACTAGGCACGATCCACCGCAACCAAAACCTCGCCGCAGCGGCGAGGCGCAACACTCCCCCAGCTGGTCCTGCTTCAGTGATAGGACCACCTGCTCCCCCTGCCCCCACTCCGGCGGCGGGGGGAGTCAAGAAGCTGGGCCGGTGGCTCAAGAGCCATTGGCCCAGCTTCGCCACCGTTCTGCTGCTGATACTGGTCATCTTCCTCGTCCCAGACATCCTTCTGTGGACAATGCCCTTCCTCATCAGTAGCGGCAAGCTGATCGCACTCTGTCTAGTGATCTTGCTCTTCGTCCTCATTTGGCGAGACTTGGTCTGGCGGGTGGTCAAAAGCCGTGCCTTCCTGACGATACTGGTTCTGGTGGTGGCCGTTCTACTGTTCGTCCCCCGCGATTCTTACCAGCGGTGGACAACCAGCATCACCAACCTCTTCGCCGAAGGAGGTGCTGTGGCAGCTCGCACTACGACCTCGGTCAACGTGCAGGGACTGGCGCACGGGGAAGCAACTCGTGTAGTCATCAATCCAGCCCACACGCTCACTGTGCGTGGATTTGGCAGCAACTTCACGCAAATCTGCCCGGTACTGAACTCAGCAGACCGCGACGCTCTCCTCCGAACGGGTCTCTATGGAGAGAATATCCACGTTGGGCACAATCTGCTCGACTGGCAAGCCAGCCCAGCCGTCCGAGCACGCTTCGCAGATCGCCCTCTCGTGGTGGACGTCTACCACCTCAGAGCCGGGCAACGTGGGTGCTAATCCTTCCAACATGTTCTTCGCCACTCTCCCTCGGAGGAAGGAGGGTGGAAAAACTTCGAGGCCCCAAACGCACATGCGCGTTTGGGGCCTCTCTTCATTTTAAATAATGCGAGATATCGATCAGCGCTCTCGCTGCAACACTTGGTCAAGCGGTTACTGAATCCGAAAAGCTTGATCACACCCGGACGCGGTAGGAGTGACACCGCAGTCGAGGACGTTCCTCAACCCAAACGTCGCGGCGGCAATTTGCAAAATGGCGAAGGCCGAGACCATGACCACCAGGCCAATAATTCCCCAGAGGATGTGCTTGCGTCCTTGTTCTCGCGCCGATTCGTTGTCGGCGTTTATAATATATTCAACACACCCATAAACGAACACCAAAAACGCCACTCCCATAAGAAGCGCAATAAAGGGAAACAAGATGACTTCGTTCACCTTGGCCACAAAACGGGCTGCTTCGTTGGCTGCCTGTTGCCCAGGATTCATATACAGCTAAGTATACCCTACACTTTATACCGCGATAAAAATTCATACACACAAACACCGGCTTGCGACCGGTGTTTGTGTCCTCATACAAAAGTGCGATTTACCGTGGGCCAGGCGCTCGGGGAGTTTGAAGACTGTTTTCAGTCTGCATGAGGCCAGTACCATTAACGAGAACGCTAATGAGTCCCCAGAAAATAAAGATGAGAACGAAACCGGCAGCTGCGTAGACAATGTATGATTTCCCCGTGGTCTTGGCCTCGTCGTCGTCTCCGCCCTTGATGAAGTAGAGAAACATACCCCACACAAAGAAGAGGAAACCAACGCCCAGAATAAATGGAATGAGCACCTGATTGATGAACCCAACAATGTTTCGGAGGAGGGTGCCCACGGGACCACCGTCTGGACTAAACATACCCGCATCAGCCACGAGTGGCACCAGAAGGACTAATGCAATACCACTAAGGCTGGTAACAACGTTTCGAATCATACGCGTAGAAATAAAATTGAATGGATTAAATACCTTCCCTCTACTATACACCATTTCAAATCATGGTATAGGTGGGTATGTGTTTATGACCAGCCCCACACACAACAGGTCAACTACTCGGTGTGGGAGCGGGGGGTGGCGGGGGTGCTGGAGGCGGAGGTAAAGGTAGCGGTTGTCCTGGGCCAGGAGAAGCCCGAGGGGTGGCGGGTGCAGCCGGCGGCTGATTACTAGGAGTGGCATAGAACAGAGACTGACGCACCATGCTCACAATTCCCCAGGTACTAAATATAAGGACAAAGACTATCACTGCGATCACAAGGAGTGTCTTCCCTTCAGCTTGTTTTTTTTCGTCTGCAGCATGAATAACCCAGGCATCGACCAGTTTCCAAATAATGTAAATAAGCGCTACACCAAGCAGAAAGGGGATGAGTATATTGATGAAGCGAAGCACAAAATCAACGAGCTCGGCAAAGGTGCGGGGGGGAGTTTGCATAAAGATGTCCTAGGTACGAAAGGCGTTTACCAAGTTACTGAGAATATGCGTGATGGCCGTAGCGCCGAGGATAAGTACTGCACCGATGACAGCATAGAGGAGCGCCTGCGAAGCCTCTTTGATTTTTTCGGGATTGCCGCGTGCTGTCACGTACTTAAAGCCGGCCAGCATGAAAAAGAGGATGATGATCGGGATGGCGATGGTGATCACCACTCGGAGAATAGCGACAAGAAGCTGTGGAATGGTGCTGATACCAGAGAGGGGGTTACGAAGGACCACCGAACCTCCACCAAGCGGGACCCCACCCGCCGGAGGGGTTACCTGTGGATTTGCTGGCACAATCCCACCTGCTGGGGAAGGGCTTTGTGGGGCGGTTGGTGTTGGCGCTGCGGGTGGTGGAGTAGGTGTCCCTGGAGTTGGAGTTGGAGCTGGAGTTGGTGGAGTAGCTTGAGCAAGTATCCTGTCTCGCTCTGCCTGCTCTCTATCAAACTGCTGCACGAGTTCAAAACACTCAGGGGTCATAGCATTATCCGGCGTACGACCAGCGGCGTGGGTACACTCGTCCACCTGTGCTTGAGTAATTTGGGCAAAAGCTGGCACAGCACCGGCAAGCAAAAACCATGCAACAAACCCAGCCACAAAAAAGCTCAAGTGGACGTGTGTACGAAAACGAAACAAAAAGGAAATGGACATATACCAACTAGTATTCTAACCGCAACCGATTAATTCCGTCGCCGGCGGCGTTGGGGATGGTGGCGCGGTCGGTCGCCGCTACACGGATCATTTCACTGAACACCCGTGTGGTCGCCACACTCCCCGGCATGAGCCAAGCACGCGCGACCGGCGCCGCCTTGAAGGCCACACTGCCGAACACATCACTATTACCCACCGCGAGCCCCGCCCTAGAAGCCGGTGCCATGCCAAAGGTAGTGGCGATTTGACTCGCGGCTGCGTCACCCGAAAGAATTGACAGTGCGCCATAAGCGCCAGCGGGGTTATTGGCACTGCGCACCACCGAAAGACCATACATCCGGCCGTAGGTGCGGCGCACCGGCACCGCTTCTCCCTTAGGCACCTCGGCAACGTCAAAGTTCATGTTGGGGTTGCGGGCCAGGAGGCTGCGACCTTCGCTGGCAAAGGCAAAGTAGAGGGCCAAGCGCTCTTGAATAAAGGCGTCACGATCAAGCGACTGAGCGCGATTCCAACTGTAATACGTACCGGAAGGGTTGCTGAAGCGCATGAAAAACTCTAAGGCACTCGCAAACGGTCGCCCGCCCGCTGTTGATTCGTCGAGACGTAGTCGATAGACACCATTCTCTTCCGTCACCAAACTGCTGCCCCCTTGCATGGTAAGCATTGAAAGCACCGGCGTGAGGTGCACCAGATTCTCCGCCTCACCCATCGCAATGGCTGCCTGATTCACCGTGCGATCAAATTCGCGCACGGTAAGCTTGGGCACCGTCTCTTGCATCAGCTCTTCCCACGATGCCGGAGCATTTAAAAATCCGGCGTTCCCCAAAAGCGTACGGTTCCAAAACAGCACCAGCGGGTCGACAGCTACCGGCAGAGCATAAATGCCGTCGGCGAGCGCAAACACCTCTGTACCGTCGATAAAGCGATCGCGGAAACTGCGCAAGGAAAACTGTTCTTCAGTAAAGGGCACCAGGCGACTGCGCTGGGGCACAAGTTCTTCGTGTGGTAAGAGCACGAGATCGGGATTCGTACGGTCGGCGAGCGCAGTGATAAAGCGTTGATTAAATTCAGCTTGAGGTACATACTCATACTCTACCTGCCGCATTGTGGGGTACTGCTCTACCAAACTGAGAAAAATTTGTTCCATTGGCTCGACCGGTAACGTACCCCAAATGAGGACCGGTCCTTGCACCGAGTTGGGATCGGGGTCTTCTGACGGTGAGTAGAGTGCAAGCAGAGTGACCGCCAAAACCGCCATCACAGCAAAAATCGATACCAACGCTAATTCAAAGGGACGAAGTTTCATACAGCGCGCAGGGCTACCCCAAAATGGTGCTCACCAGCTGGATACTCGCGGTCAAAGAGAAACCCGTGCTCCTCAGCGAGGTCGAGTGCCACTGCTTTAGTAATCACTTGCTCGGGCGCGGGACCGAGACCACTAAACGAATCCGTCCAATCAACAAGATGAAGTACGGCACCTATCCGAAGCGTACGCCGCATTTCCCGGAGCGCCGCACCGCGGTCTTCTAGTTGAAACAAGGTGTTGATCAAGATTGCCCCATCGAGCACCCGATCCTTAATTTTGATACCCTGTCGTTCTTCAAGATCGCACCACAGGGGCGTAACATTCCCCAGATGTTGCACCCGTACCAAATCAGTGAGTTTTTCCACCAGATTTTTCTGGATCTCGCAGGCAAACACCTTGCCGGTAGGACCCACCATGTCTGAAAGGATTTTTAGGTAGAAGCCAGCGCCGGCACCGAAGTCAGCCACGACTGCCCCTTCAGAAAAATGAAAGTGTGATGCTACAATTTCTGGTACTACAAACTGGCCAAGTGTCGGCAGACTCATGGTGAAAGTATACCACCGCATAGGGCACTCATCGGACGACATGCACAACTAGAAACAATGGAGCGAGCTGTAGAAAAAGTCGATGGCCCGGCAGCACCACCGCTGGCGAGGCCTTGCGCAGACGAACTTTCGGCAGTCGCAACAAAGTTGCGACTGCCGAAAGTTTGTCGAGCAGAGGGGCCATTTTCTCCTCAGAGAGAAAATGGGACACGTGCCGAGACAGCGGTGGTGCTGCCAGGTCTGATCAAATCTGCCTTTAGACGAAGACCACTGACGCGATACTGTCACCCTCCCGCATCTTCATTACCCGCACCCCTTGCGTTTGACGACCCAAGGTAGGTACGTCCTTCAGTGGCAGCTTGATCACCTGCCCCTTCTTACTCATGACGACGAGCTCACCATCCGCTCGCTCATCAGCCCCAATGACCATCGCCGCCACCACCACACCGGTCTTTGGTGTCTGCTGGAGCGTCTTGATACCCGAACCGCCGCGCTTCTGCACTTTATACTCCTTAGCATTGGTCAATTTACCATACCCATGCTCGGTCACGACCAAGATCGATTTGTTGGCATCTCCTTTGGTGATTACATCAGCCGAGACAATCGAGTCGCCCTTCCCAAGCTTCATGGCCGTCACCCCAGCGGCCGTGCGACCCATTTCCCGTACATCACTCTCTTTAAAGCGAATGGACTGACCCTTGGCGGTCACAAGCGACACCTCATCGCCCTTCCCGACAAACTTCGCGGCGATGAGTGCGTCACCGTCATGGAGATTAATAGCGATGAGTCCCGAGCGCCGAACATCCTTAAAGGCTGCCGCGTCGCTCTTTTTCGCTACACCATCACGCGTGAGCATCATGAGGCTCCACTGCCCTGTCCATTCTTCTTTGCGTACCGCGAGGACCGAGGTCACCCGCTCACCTTCCGTCATCGCCAGGAAGTTCATAATCGACTTGCCCTTAGTGGCGCGACGACCTTCTGGGATTTCATACATCTTTGACTGATAGACCTTACCGTTGTTGGTGAAAAAGAGGAGGTCACTGTGGGCCGAGGTGGTAAGGAGGGTCGTTACCACGTCTTCTTCTTTCGTATCGAGGTCAATGACGCCGACCCCGCCGCGCTTTTGGACGCGGTACTCTGAAGGATTAGTGCGCTTGACGTAGCCACCGGCGGTGAGCACGAGCACGCTTTCTTCGTCAGCAATCAAGTCTTCGACCGAAAGATTTTTCACCCCGCCCTTTACGATCTTCGTACGGCGATCGTCGCCGTATTTCCCTGCCACCTCAAGCAGCTCACTTTTTACCATACCGAGCATCTTGGCTTTGCTCTTGAGGATCGCTTCAAGCTCTTTAATGATCTGCTGCACTTCCTTGAGCTCCTCTTCGATCTTCTTGCGCTCGAGACCGGCGAGCTTCTGGAGGCGCATATCAAGAATGGCCTGCGCTTGAATCGAGGAGAACTTAAACTCCTTCATGAGGGACGCATGGGCCGTCGGTACATCTTTAGCGGCCCGAATGAGCTTGATGATCCTATCAATATGGTCAAGGGCTTTTTTGAGACCAAGGAGAATATGCTCCCGATCCTGAGCTTTCTCTAGGTCGTAGGCAGTACGGCGGCGCACCACCTCGGCGCGGTGTTTGATGTACTCTTCTAAAATCGCCTTTAAGGAAAGGGTCTGTGGGACACCGTCGACGAGCGCGACGACGTTGTAGTGGAAGGTGTCTTCAAGCTGCGTGTGCTTGTAGAGCTTGTTGAGCACTGTCTGTGGTTGCGCACCAGCCTTCAGTTCAATCACCACCCGAATGTCGCTGGTTGATTCGTCGCGCATTTCGCGAATGCCCTCAATCTTTTTATCACGCACCAGATCGGCAATATTTTCTTGGAGCGTCGCTTTATTCACGCGGTAGGGAATCGATGTAATAATAATTGAAAAGGCACCCTTCTTGTCTTCGACAATTTCCGCTTCACCACGCACGACGACACCGCCCTTGCCGCCCGAGTAGGCATGCAGCATGTCTTTGTAGTTGAAAGCGACGCCGCCGGTAGGAAAATCGGGCCCCTTCACAAATTTCATCAAATCTTCGGTGGTGGCGTCAGGATTTTCGATAAGATGCGCTACCGCGTCAGCCACCTCGCGCAGATTGTGCGGCGGGATGTTGGTTGCCATACCCACCGCGATACCTAAGGAGCCCATGAGGAGCAGATTTGGTACCGCCGCCGGCATTACGACTGGTTCCTTTTTCGTGCCGTCGAAGTTCGGCCGCCAATCGACAGTGTCTTTCTCGAGATCGCGCAACAACTCCTCAGCCAAGCGCGACATTTTTGCCTCAGTATAACGGTAGGCGGCGGCCGAGTCGCCGTCGATCGAACCAAAGTTTCCTTGTCCCAAGACGAGCGGATAGCGCGTCGAAAATGATTGCGCGAGCTTCACCATCGCTTCATAGACGGCAACGTCGCCATGGGGGTGAAAACTACCGAGCACATCGCCCACTACCGTGGCTGATTTTTTAAACTTAGCGCTCGCCGTAAGGCCATTAAGACGCATTGAGTAAAGAATACGTCGATGCACAGGCTTCAGCCCATCGCGCACATCAGGCAGGGCACGACTGGTGATTACCGACATCGCATAGTCGAGGTAGGCAGTCTCCATCTCACCTGTAATGTCTTGTGAAATAATGCCGCGTGGCATGATCGACTCGAGGGGGGCATCAGACTTTTTCGGCATAGTGTGAGACTGAAAACGGGCCTAACCCTAGTAAATAGTGGGCGGATTATAGCATGGATGAGACGCTCTCGCACCTACGTACGCACTACCGTGGCTGGGTGGTAGTGGCGGTTGAGGTTGCGATGAGTACCACCCGCCCCGTCGTAGTGGCCCTCGGAGCATAGGGGATACTCGAAGAAGCGCGGGCGGCGGCCAGTTCCTCGGGTGAGAGGACAATGGCACCGGGGATAGCTAGCGAACGGGATTGCGCAACATCCGAGGAACTGGCCGCCGCCCCAGTCTCTCCATCATCGCGCACCGAGAGGGATG
>JALHRC010000016.1 GCA_022841645.1 Minisyncoccota bacterium | reverse complement strand
ACCGGCTGATACCAGTTGCCGAAACAAAAGAAGCGGTCGGTCCGGTACCCGGCCGAGCGCAGGCCAGCCTCGATGGCGCTCACCCAGGCCGAGGCCGCATCCAGCGGCTGCAGGCGCACTACCGCGCCACCCGGCAGCTTTTTCATGGCCGCAGCTGCCGCCGTCCACTGCACGGCAGACAGGCCGCGCCACTCGCCCTGCGGGCCGTAGAGGCAGCTGTAGTAGTTGGTCAGCGAGCTCAGCGCCTCGCCAGGCGACTGCTGCATGAGCTGCAGGCAGACGCCGGAGGCCAGTGGCAGCGGAAGGTGATTTGGGGTTTGCTCGAAGCCGTGTGCCAGCAGAAGGGCAAACCAGGCTTCGGACTGGAAGAGGTCAGTGGCCATGTGGCGCCCTCCCCCTCCCGTGCATTCAGCGCCCGATGGCCAGGTAGTCGAAACCCATGCCGCGCACCAGCGCCGGGTCGTACAAATTGCGGCCGTCCACGATCAACGGCTGCTTCAGACGCTGTTTGATCAGGTCAAAGTCGGGGCTGCGGAACTCTTTCCACTCGGTCACGATGACCAGCGCGTCGGCGTCGACCAGCGCATCGTTGGGGTTCTTGGCGTAGGTGATGCGTGACTCGTCGCCCAGCACGCGTTGCGCTTCGTGCATGGCCACCGGGTCGTACACGGTGGCGGTGGCGCCAGCGGCCAGCAGGTCGGCCAACAGCTCCAGGCTGGGGGCTTCGCGCATGTCGTCGGTGTTGGGCTTGAAGGCCAGGCCCCACACGGCGAAGTGGCGGCCTTTCAGGTCTTCACCCAGGCGCTGCTTGACCTTTCGGCCCAGCACGTGTTTTTGTGCGTCGTTGGCGGCTTCCACGGCGGTCAACACCTTCAAATCGAGCCCGCCCTGGTCGGCTGCGGTCTTGATGAGCGCCTTCACGTCTTTGGGGAAACACGAACCGCCGTAGCCGGCGCCCGGGTACAGAAAGTGGTAGCCGATGCGCGGGTCGGAGCCCATGCCCTGGCGCACCATTTCAATGTCGGCCCCCAGCGCTTCGGCCAGGTTGGCCAGCTCGTTCATGAAACTGATGCGCGTGGCCAGCATGGCGTTGGCCGCGTATTTGGTGAGCTCGGCGCTGCGCACGTCGGTGACGATGAGGCGTTCGCGGTTGCGCTGGAACGGCGCGTAGATGGCGCGCATGCGGTGAATGGCCTGCTCGTCGTTGGCCCCCACGATGATGCGGTCGGGCCGCATGAAATCTTCAACCGCAGCGCCCTCTTTCAAGAACTCGGGGTTGGACACCACGGCATATGGCGTGGTCACACCGCGCTGGCGCAGCTCGTCGGCAATGGCTTCGTTCACCCGGTCGGCCGTGCCCACCGGCACCGTGCTCTTGTCCACCACCACCTTGTAGTCGGTCATGAGGCGGCCGATGTTGCGGGCAGCGGCCAACACATACTGCATATCGGCCGAGCCGTCTTCGTCGGGCGGCGTGCCCACCGCAATGAACTGGATGGTGCCGTGGTGCACGGCGCGAGACACGTCGGTGGTGAAGCGCAGGCGCCCCGCTGCCACGTTGCGTTGCACCATCTCCTGCAGGCCGGGCTCGAAGATCGGGATGCCGCCCTCTTCCAGGATGCGGATCTTTTCCGGGTTCACGTCGAGGCACAACACATCGTTGCCCACCTCCGACAAACAAGCCCCGCTGACCAAGCCCACGTACCCGGTTCCCACCACTGTGATTTTCATGCTGTGCTGAATTGATGCGGCGCTTGGGCCTGTTGAACGATCCATGCATCATAGCGAGGCACTATGTATTCAAAGACACACCACAAGGCACTACACGCATGCGAAGCCTGACCCGTTGGACAGCCTGGCTCGCTTTGTGTGCGCTATTGCTCACCGCAGCCGCGGCCGCCTTGCTTGCCTTCACGTCCCCCGGCCAAAACCTCGTGGCCGAGGCGCAAAGCCGCAGCCCGCAAGAACTCATTCGGCATCTGAAGAGACGACTGGAAGGCCACAACAAACTGGAAGCCGTGTTGCTGCCCCCGCTGCACGCCGCCCAGCGCCACTTTGAACGCGAGCCGCCCGCCGGCCCATTGCCAACGCTGGGCAAGGGACAACAAACCACCACACTTAAAGAAGCCACGAAAGGCATCACACAAGAACTGCGCGTAGACAGCCCGCAGGCCATTCGAGACGCTCTGCTGCAAGCCAAGCCGGGCACGCGTATCGTGGTCGCGCCTGGGTTGTACCCCTTCAGCCTGAAAATGCGCCTGGGCAACGACGGTCGCTCGGACGCACCCATCGTGCTCAGCGCCGAGCAGCCCGGCACCGTGTGGTTTCAGTTTGGCCAGGTCGAAGGCATCCTGGTGGACCGCCCGTACTGGACGTTTGAGAACCTGGACATTCGCGGCGTATGCGAACGGCACGACGATTGCGAACACGCGTTTCATGTGGTGGGCAGAGCCGCCTTCACCACCATACGCAACAACCGCATCACCGACTTCAACGCCCACATCAAGGTCAACGGCTACAACGCTGACTGGCCCGACCACGGGCTGCTGGCCTACAACACGCTGACCAACACGACTCCCCGCGAAACACTGAAATCGGTGGTGCCGTTTGACCTCGTGGGCGCCAACCACTGGCGCGTGCAAGACAACTTGGTGAGCAACTTTGCCAAGCGCGACGGCAACATGGTGTCGTTCGGCATTTTCATGAAAGGCGCCAGCGAAGGCGGCCGCATCGAGCGCAACCTCGTGATCTGCTCGCCCAACGACATATCGCGCCCCGGCGTTCGGGTCGGGATTTCGTTTGGTGGCGGCGGCACAGACCCCGGGTTGTGCAGAAACAAGGCTTGCCACCTTTATGAACACCGCCTGGGCCTGGCCGCCAACAACATCGTGGCCCACTGCAACGACACCGGGCTGGATGTGAACCAGAGCAACCAGGTCTTGCTGGCGCACAACACCCTCATCAACACCAGCGGCTTTGCCACACGAGGCACGTTGGCGCAGGCCATTCTGTACGGAAACTTGTATGAAGGTGTTGCAAGAGCCCGAAACGACAGCCGGATGACCGCCGAATTCAATGAAACGCTCGAACACGGCAGCGCCTTTTTGAATACCGATGGCTTACTTCTTGACTGGCGCAAGCCGCCCGAACGAGTACCAGGCTTCGAAAGTCTTCGTGACGACTTTCACCGCCAGCCGAGGGCTCCAGGCAGCCTGCCCGGCGCACTGAGCCAATAAAGGTTAATTCAACGGATTGCAATTCTGCATTGGTAGTAATCCAAGGCCAAATTCTAGTTTCATTGTGAGTGCGCTTTCAATTCGTTACCGATCCTGACGAATTGGTTTCAACCTTCCGGCACACTCGTAAAAATGAACAAGCCTTACTCGCTTTAGCCGGATGCCGCTGCAAGAGCCTTCTTCTACACACGGCTTAAACATTCTCCGCCTGTAACGAACCGCAAATTTAGCTTTTCACCATGCCTGACTTTCAGTATCTGCAGTTGACCATTGGTCTCCCGAAAAGGACCGCTTAGTAATGCCAGTTTCCACATATCGTTCTCATGTGGCGTCTCGTCCGGGTAGTGACGAAATTCACGGACTACCCGCCTAAAGTCCATTTCGTTGTCGTCGAGACAGGTGCAACGAACGGCACGAGAAAAATCATGCCAGACACCAGCTCCCTCAGAGCGATCGATGTCCCTCAGCCCAGCCTGCACAAGCTACAGCCAGCAGACCAATCAATTGAATGAATAAATGCACATGAACACCGATATCACTTTCAAAGATAGACGCAAGGGATTGATCATGGCTATGCCTGGCGCCATGCTGCTGGCTGTACTGGCTGGTTGCGGCGGTGGTGGTGGTGACGCTAGCGGTGGATCGGGTAACGCTCTCGCCAGCAGCCAGGGAACGAGCAGTCCCAACATGGTCACGCCCGTCGAGAGCCCAGGCTTCGTCAACTTGGGCAGCACTCCACCGAATAATGCCGTGCCTGCTCCTGCTCCTGCTCCTGCTCCGGCTCCGGCTCCTGCTCCTGCTCCGGCTCCGGCTCCTGCTCCTGCTCCGGCTCCGGCTCCGGCTCCGGCTCCAGCTCCGGCTCCAGCGGCAGCGGCAGCGTTCAACTGTGCTGCAGGCGCCATCACCTGCGTCGAGGTGGCCTCCACGAGTTCAGCCACCCAGGTCAGCGTGCCCATCACCTTCGGTCAGCCCTTCAAGGCCGGAGACTGGCAACACACCACACAAGGCCTGGTTGCCAAAGTGGACGGCGTCACCATCCCTCTGCAGAGCGACGAAATCAGTTCCCACCGCGATGGCTCAGCACGCTTCGCCGTGCTCAGCGCCCAATTGGCCAACATGCAGCCCGGCCAGAGGCGCATCGTCAACCTATACACAGGCGCGAAAACCGCGAGCACGCCCAGCGTGGCGGCAAACCCTGACTGGAACTTGGAACTCGAAGCCCAAGTGTTTGATGCCAACGGCAACGTGACTGCCAACTTGGTCGCTCAGCCCCAAGCTCAGTTGTTAGCACAGATCGCCGACGGCTCCGGACGCCGCTTGGCTGGGGCAGTAGCGTCTGAATACACAGTGGTGACCTCCTTTAAGGACAGATCCACCAACGCCGTGCATCCCCACCTTACCGCGCGCCTACATACTCGCCTTATGGACGGCAGTACCCGCATCCGTACCGATGTGGTGATGGAGAACACCCGCACCTTCACCTCCAACAAACGTAACATCAGCTACGCCCTCAACATCAAGCGCAACGGTACGATCGTGCACAGCCAGCCATCGTTTAGTCATTACTACCAAGCACGCTGGCGCAAGGTGGTCTGGACCGGTGGCAGCGAACCTCAGCTTCAGTTGCGGCACAACATGCCGTATTTCCTGGCTTCACGTGCCACTTGGAACTACGATCTAAACCTGTACCAAAACAAAGCTGCCGCCCGAGAGAACATGCTGGTCGACATGGAGCGTGATCTGCGCGACGCTAACACCCGCCCAATGGGTCAGGCGATGCTGAACCCTTATTTCCCCAACACTGGAGGGCGCAAGGAGATCGGGCCTTTGCCGACCTGGACAGTGCAGTACCTGCTGACCCAGGACCCTCGTGCACGTGCGAGCATGCTGGCTATAGCAGATGCCGCTGCTAGTGTCAATATTCACTATCGCGACGAGAGCACCGATCAGCCCCTTGACATCGCTCGCCACCCCAATGTGTCGGTACGCTTTGGTGCATCTTCACCAAACGTGCCCAAAGGTTCTGGTAGCACCATCTGGACGCCCGACAGCGCACATCAAGGCTCCTTTGCTTACGTTCCTTATTTGGTCACTGGCGACGCCTTCTATCAAGACGAGACGATGTTCTGGGCCTCCTGGAATCTTGCAGCACTTGACCCGGCATATCGGAACTACGATGCCGGCATCGTCGACTCCGATGAAGTCCGCGGCCAAGCATGGTCTCTGCGATCCATCGGTGAGGCCGCCTTTGCCCTCCCAGATAACCATCCAATGAAGAGTTACTTCTCTTCGCGTCTCAACAACAATTTAACCTGGTTTGCCCAGTACTACACTTCAGCAAATGCCAATATCTCCCCGATGGGTACCATTGAATACAACTCAGGGCAAGTCGGCCCTTGGCAGACCGACTTTATGGCTATTGTTTACAGTTGGTTGGCCGAGAACAAAGAACCAAGTGCTCAAACCTACCTGAACTGGCTCAGCCGCTTCACAGTGGGTCGCTACACCAACGAAGCCGCTGGATTCTGTGCAGCCAAAGCAGATGGCTACTACTGGAATACCAAGAATAACAACGGCTCCTGGATTAACAACTGGAAGACCCTCTTCGATATAAACAACCCAGCTGATATCAATAAGCCTTGCTCCAGCATCCCTTATGACGATGACGGTTGCGCGTATTGTTACGGAGCAATTGCTCAGGCCATGCTCGGCGCCACCAATAGCGCAGGCGTCTCCACCGCCGGCGCTGCGTACACCAGCCTCAGGTCAAAAATACCTCTCATCAACGCTGCTTTCGTAAACGATCCCACTTGGTCTATTCTCCCGCGGTAAGCGTAAAGGGTACATTTATTGACATAACTGCACCCCAAATGGTCGATACTCCGTTGGCGCCGACAAGCGATGAGCAAAAAATCACACCTAACTTCATTCAGTCATTCAAGGTCCCAGGTCAATATTCTCCTACGTCGGTACTTCCCAAGTCACAATTGCGGTGGCTCCTGTATAGGGTTTTGGGATGCAGGAACCGAGAATGCACGCTCGCGGGCCAACCCCAGACGTGTAGAGAGAATCGATGCAAGTGCCTTGACGTTATCCCCTCGCAGCATGTCACCCGAATCCTTGCCAGGCATCAAAAAGCAACTCGCCGTTCCGGCCATATTTCGCCAGTCAACGGAATGGGGCAACACCTCCTCATCCAGTCTCCTTTGCGTCTGATAGATATCAAGGGGTATGCTGCCGGCTGCCAAAGGAAGTGGCCTGTGCCGCAGCAATGCTCCAAGATTGGCCTCGTATACTTTGCGCTGGCTTATTTCTCGAGCGGCATTGTGCATGAGATCTTTGTTTATGGCAGATTGACTCAGCGACAGCAGTTTGGATCTGAGATAGTGAAGACGCCCTGATACTCCCAATCCATCCATTTCGCTGCGATAGAGATTCAACCGATGTACTATGAATATCGCAAGTTTCTTTAAACGCTCAACAGAATCCAATGTTTTGGGATGACTATTGCCAGCCAATGAGCCACCACGCAAGGAAGGATCAATTAAAGCACAGTAGGCTACTTGCTCCCCCAATGAAATCAATTGCCTAGCCATTTCAAATGCGACTGTTGCACCAAAACAGGCGCCAATAAAGAAGTAAGGTCCATGGGGCTGCATTTGCCGTATTTCGTCTAGGTTGCGTCTCGCGATTTGCTCGATCGTATCAATCGGCTCCTCTACACCATCCAGCCCCACAGACTGCAGCCCAAATAGGGGCTGATTGGTGCCAAGCTCTTGCGACACACTGGTGAAGCACAACACATTACCATATATACCGGGCATGGCGAATAACGGTGGTAACGCGCCACTAGTTCTAATTGGGATCAAGGCTCGACTGATCGCTGTTGATCCACCTTCGGAGTAAATTTGCGCCAGTTGTCGTATCGTTGATGCCGTCAGCAAAATCGAAATGGGAAGCTCTCTCTTCAGTATTTCGTCAAGCTGCGAGAACAAGCTCACAGCTGCAAGCGAATCTCCGCCCAAGTGGAAGAAATTGTCATCAATACCAACAGGGCCACAACCCAACACCTCTCTGAAACCAGCTTCCAATACACGTTCAACGTGATTGCGCGGTGCAATAAACGGCTGTGCAATTAAAGAGGCTAATTGCTCATACAGACCTAAGCGCTGCACCTTGCCCGAAGCGCTCTTCGGTATTTCAGCGATAAACAGAACATTCGAGGGAATCTTGAAGTTCGCTAGCCGTTCAAACAAGAAACTGCGGAGTGCCGCCTCCTGTAAAGCCGCGCCTTTTCGCAAAACGACTGCTGCTATCACGTCCTCGCCTAGAGAGGGATGAGGCGCCGCAAATGCGGCGGCTTCAAGTACATCAGGATGTTCAAGTAATGCCTCATCGATCTCGCGGGGTGAGATTTTTTCACCTCCTCGATTTATGATCTCTTTGCTTCGCCCAGTAAGAAACAGATAGCCGTCTGAGTCGATTCGCCCATGATCACCAGTCACAAACCAGCCATCACGAAACGCTTGCTCGGTGGCGATTGGGTCCCCTTCATATCCATCCGCCAGAACGCTCCCTCGCACCAATACATTACCGACACCAACGAGAGAGACACGTCCGCTATCGTCCTGAACCGCAACTTCCACACCGGTACTTAAACCAACAGATCCAGGTTTAATGGGGCCTGACAGCGGTGTACTTGCCATCTGAGACCATTCGGTCATGCCGAACGACTCGATCACTTGGGAGTGCATCATATTCTCAAGACGTTTGGACACCGCTGGCGAAAGCGGAGCGGAGGAAGACCGGACGAATCGGAATCGATGTAGCGGGGCAACTCGGCGATAAGTCTCTTCGTTCTCCAGAATAGCTTGATGGATCGTAGGTGTCGCCGTGTACCAAGTCGGTTGAAATTGAGCGATCGACTCAAAGAAATTGTTCTGGTCGAAGCGCCGTGTGCAAACGACACTGCTACCCGCCACGATGGACGAAAGCAAGGCTCCCACGATTCCATGACTGTGGAAAAGGGCCATGACATTGAGGCAACGATCTGCTGGCAACAACTGCAAATGGCCTGCGATGTTCCGGGCTGATTTCAAAAGTACAGCTTGGTTTAATGGTACTCTCTTAGGTTTGGCAGTTGTACCTGAAGTGTGAAGAATCAATGCAATATCATTAGAACACGATTGAACTGGGTTAAGACTCGCCAATTGATCTGGTGAGGCGCCGCTTATTAGCGAAAATCTTTTGGCTACAGCTGGCAGGCTAAGGTCGATTTCGAAAATCGGCAAACCAAGTTCCGAAGCAATTTCATAGGCAGGGCACCAATCACCCTTCTTTATGATTAAAGCTTCCGACCGCGTACTTTCAAGGTAATGGCGGCACTCCTGATGCTGATACGCGGTACTGAGCGGAACACAGGTCGTGTAGGTAGCAGTCCCAAGAAGCGATACTGCCATCTCGGGGCCATTTGGCAATGCAATTGCTACGCGGGCAGTGTGCATAATGCCACTGCGTTGTAGATGATCTCCGATCAACTCTACGTGCCGCCACAATTCGGCATACTGAATCGGCGGCAGATCCTCTCCCAAGATTGCCAGGGCATCAGGCTGGTGTGTTGCGTGATGCTGCAGCATCGATCCGAGAGTGAGTACGTTTGTAAAACTAAGTTCTGCGTGATTCATCACAATAATCGTTCATTGAAGAAAGACTCATAGATATCAGTTCCATCAATCTGCGACGCAGGCTGCGCTGCTCAAACATGAAACTGATGAATTCGCCCACTGGGTTCACACTAGAGTACCAGCCCTGGCCCTTGCGCTCATAGAAGAGAAGCCGATGATCGGCATTGCAGCATGCAGCAAATACCTTTGGCGGTGAACGCCAAGTCTGCCGAGCGCCAACGCAAACAAGAGGTTTTTTCGGCTCAGTGTATTCGTAGGAAAAAAGGGACTTCGAAGTTCATCGGCGTAGCGTGCCAACTCTTTTTTCCTCTGATCGGCAAGCTCCCCAAGAGAAAACCAACCACCCGCCCATTGGTTTCGCAGTCCTTCCGGAAGCGGTATCGGACAAGGGTCACTGTTCGGATACGCCTGCCAAGGGATGCGAGCGACCGGCAGTTTAAAGGTTTCGAGCCAGCGGTAGTAGAGTTTATGGCGGAACGTTATGTGAAGCGGAATATTGAGGGCGCAAGCTACAAGGTCAGGGTCACAGAGCGGCTTGATGTATTCAAGCCGTTCGAGGTCCTGCTCCTCATAGCGTTTGCGAAGAGGTCCCCGAAGCTGTTCAGTCATGCGGAAAACGTTGAACGCACGAACCAGACTTCCCTTGTCAGTCCTGACAAACGACTGGAGCAGGCATTCCTCTAGGAATGACGACAACCTGGCGCGGAGCGATGGTTGAAAGATGCGCGAGGGGAAAGCTATCTTTAGCAAACCCAAATACAAGGTAACCACACGAGACGCATCACCACTCTCAAGAGCCGCAGCCAGATCTGACGACATTTCGGGCTCTGACAGCACAGAATCTCCTCCAAAACCAGACCAGATCACAAACGGTTGATCAATTCCGTTGTCGTGGCCCAAATGGATCAAAAGCCTCTCGTGTGCACTAGCGGACCTAGCTTGAATATTAACCGGTCCATCGGTCACAGCAAAGTGCCGAGTCCCCAGTGCCTGAGATGCCGCTTCGCCAAGCACCAGATCGGCACTACCGGGTGGCGAGAAATTAATGGAGTGGACCTCAACCCCCTGTTCACGCAATCCCGCTACGACACAGCGTGAGTCCAGACCACCCGACAACTGGGCGATCACCGCATTCTGACCATTAAGGCGCAGATGGATGCCCTCGGTGAAGACCTGCTGCAAGCGTTCTAATAAATCTTCGACCACAGCCGCTGCTGGTGGGCAGTCGTACCAGTCGAAATACGGCTTCGCCTGACCCGTGCCATGAACAACGTCCAGCACATGTGCCGGACGCAACAGGTAAACGCCTTCAAATACTGTTCGTTCACCCAAGGTGTACCCGAACGTAATTACCTGTAATTGGCCATAAAGATCAGGGCAGGAGCTGAGGCGGGGCATTAGCAACAGCATCATGCGCAGCGAGGTCGCAAATATCAGGCAACCCTCCGCCCGTGCATGGTACAGAGGGCGAAGACCAAGCCTGTCCGCGCACAATCTAACTGCCATAGTATTCTGATCAAAATGCACAGAACAAAAATCACCTCGTGTGATAGACAACAAACTGTCGTTCCCCAAAAGCCAAGCCTCATGTAAACGTTTCAACGCCTCTAGCCGGCTGTTCGCCGCATACCCGACATTGAATGTCTCAGATAACAACGGATCACCCGATAGAAGGGACAGGCGACCCTCTCCATCTTCGAAATAGCCGTGCCCTGGTAGCAGACCCAACTCTGCGTGTGCGATCTGGTGACGCGGACCTTGGTAAAGTCGAACCTTCTCTTGGTCACGGCGACTGAGCTTGCTTTTCAAGACCTGCTCGGTGTGATGTGGCACTTGTGCCCCGGCATCCATGGCAATAACGCCTGCAAACAAACTCATGACATTTCCCTTCAAAGATTCATTTTGACCGATACTATTCATCAGCCTGTCTCCACAGGCTGTGGTCTTCCGCGAATAAATTTATCTAGGACAAATTGACCTTGATTTCTTTTTCCTAGCGTGGGTCATAATAATCACCGCTGGCTCACTCCGACTTTAATATAGACTGGCTGTCTTGAACCAGCCCTTTACCGTAGGGATTTGATAGGAAAATCATCGGCGATAGTTTGCCTTAGATTCTGCAAACAGCTAACATTAACCAATAATCGACAATCTAATCGATATTCCATCAGCACCAAAGCACGGACCTCAACGATGCCTTGGCTGTCCTCGAGTGGCAACCTGCAGCCTCAGAGACTTCAATGAGCTACACTCACATTGGAGCTCAAAAACAAAATCGCCGAACGAACTCAGGGGATAACCCGATGGGCTACTAAGCCGGGTTCAACAAGATACTTCCCTACTTAGAAATCAAGCGGCATGGAGTATGCCTGCTCATCCTGCATTTTTAATACGCAATCGTATCTTTTCAATCAAGTAAGCCTCTGCGCTGCTAGAATTGCGAGAGAATTTCCACAAAATGGCGATAACCGAGGAGTAGAGCAACCCGCCTACTAAGATCTTCAGGATCAGCGCAACAGACAGAGGCAAATAAAGATGGATACCTAAGAACCAAAGGCCTAAAGCCATCACTCCAGAGCCAATCATAGGTCGTATAAAAGTACTAAGCAAATCACCATATCTAAGACCAGCCAAGTTTCGCTTGAGCAGCATAAACTGGATCAGGATAGAGAACAAAACTGTGGTCAGCAATTTCAACCAAGCGAAAGCTGCAGGGTCCGAGCCGCGGAGAAACACTACCGCCAAAACGGCAAAACAGACTAGGGAAATCCAGTTGCTAATGACATTTAGATGGATTTTCTTTAGGACGATAAGCACGTAACTGCTACTGCTGGTGAGTGCAGCTCCGATATTGACCAGCGCTAGAATTTGCAGGAACGGTACCGCAAATAGCCATTTCTCCCCTAGCATCACCGCAACCACCTCCGGCGCCACCATCATCAAGCCGATAGCCGCCGGAATTACAACAAGGTTTTGCAGGCCCTGCGCGAGGAGAAATAGGCGACGTAACTCGGGCGGATTCTCTGCCGCCTTGGCAAAGGCAGGAAACAAAACTCTGTTGACTGGCGATAAAATCTCCTCAGTTGGCATCTCAGCGATCTCATCCGCCAAAGTATATCCGCCCATGATTGCCGTCGATGAGTACCGGCCCACGAACATTCGATGCAAGCGGTTCGCGAGGAAGCTACCGATGTTGCCCGCTAACATCCATTGAGACACCGAGAATATCTCCCGAATCTTTTTGGTACCCAGACGAGGCCGCATTGGTTGCATGAGGTAGCTCAGCCCCACCCCGGCCGATCGCATCGTCAACGTACCGATCACGAGCGCCCAGTACGACTGTAGCAACACCGCAGCGAGCATCGTGGCCGAAAAGCCAATCAAACGTCGATAAAAGCGGAAAAGAAACTCACGCTGAAACTGCATTTCCTTCTGGAACTGCACCACACCGATATTTTCAAATCCAGCAATCAACTGGGCAATCGCCAAGACCTGTATAACCAGAGTGACTTGGTTGTTGTTGAAGTAGTCTGCGGCCCAAGGCGCTCCGATCACAAGCACCGTAGCAACAGCCGTGTTCTGCAGGATCTTCAATGTCCAAGCGCTGTTGTAGTGAGACTGCGTCACCTGCTGATTTTGGATCAATGAGACATGTACACCCATATCCAGCAAAACGTCTGTGAGTCCAATGACCAGCGAAGCCATGGCAATAACACCAAAATCATCAGGAGCGAGCAGCCTTGCCAAAATCAATGTACTGATCAACCCGATAAGTCGATCGGTCCAGCGCATAGCGACCGTAATCACTACACCTTGAAAGATGGAACTCGATCGCGGGCTAGGTACTGTCACGGGTCAGGTTACCAAACGATCAAAATACTCAGCCAGTTTCTGCGCCTGGAATGCACGGGAGTACTGCAATACACGCTCCCGATTGGCAGCAAAGTCTTGAATATTCGCCGGGTCGGCCAAGCAGCGCAGAGACTGTCCCAGGGCAACTCTCAACGCAGCCGCATCGTCGATAGATGCCACGGCCACGCAACGGAAAGCGGAAAGCAGAAGTGCTGTGTCCCCGTTCGGATCGACAGCAGCCAGCACTTGACGCTGAGCACGCAGGTATTCGTACGCCTTGGCTGGCACTTGGGAATTGAAACTGCTACCTTGAAACAACAGCAACACATCTGCGCCAAGCATCTCGGCGATCGCCTCCCGGTAGGGGATGGGCGGCGCAATCTCCACCAGATCCTCCACACCACAATCACGAGCAAGGGTCATCACTTCGTCCGCATGGTGCGGAGCCCGAAATCTGACCCGAACCTGCTCACGCCGCAGCGCACCGTCAGCGACCATCGAATGCAAGGCTTGAAAGAACGCGGTGGGGTTGCGATCGTTTGGGTACATCAGCCCGCTGTGGAGAATGAAAACGCATTCAGCCGGCACATCGCGGCGATCGGGCTCTACGCCCACAAATGCAGACTCGTCGTACCCGTTTTCGATCACCACGCAACGCTCCGCCGCTTGCGGATACCGACTTGCATAGGTTTGCGCAGCGCGCGCGGTAGTAAAGACGCATAGCGCAGCAGACCGCATCACACGCCTCTCAAGACGTTCCCATACCCTTCGTTGCAGAGGGTCAGATGGATAACCGGAGTTGACCATCGGGTCGCGAAAGTCGGCAACCCAAGGTACTCCGCTCAGCCGAGCTAGGCTAGCAGCGATCTGATGAGCTGTTGAAATCGGAAAGGTGCTCCAGATCAGATCGGGAGGATTACGCCGAATTTCGCGCCAAGCTGTGAACATGGCACCAACCCACCACGTTGACCAACGATCAGGTAAGGCTAATATCCTGGGGTATCTCCCTCTGATCGAGAGATGTCGTGCTGCATCCAAGGCAAACCCACGACGCAAAAGCACTCCTGGCGGAACGGAATCAACCAAATCATTGCGCTGCTCGGGATAGGCTCGGGCAGAGGCGGTTAGCATTTGCGGATACCAACCATGCTGAGGCAGATGCTTGACGAAATTCAGAGTTCGCAAAACGCCGCTGCTGCCCGCTTGCGGCGGAAAATGGAAAGCCACCATTTGCACACGCTTCTGACCTTGTAATTGCTCATCTACAGCCTTTGGTGGGTGACTCAGATTTCGAAGCAATTGGATGCGCGTCTTCAAGTCGGTTGGTCCCCAAGGAGTGAACCGAGGAATCTGGAATATCGAGGTGTGCTGGTCAGCAACTCCCCAATGGGTGGTCACCGCCGCCCGGTAGCCAGCACGTTGGACCATCCGAACGTGTTCGGAGCCGAAGTCAAGTCCCGGGATACCGTTTGGGTAGGCAAAGAATTCAACAAGGCCCCCAATAATCGATTCAATCTGCTCTCGAGACTCTGCGATCTCCCGATAAGCCTGATCGCTTGTGCAGACCGAGAGTATCGGATGAGTTATTGAGTGCCCCCCGATTCCAAAGCCTTTTGAGTGTAGTGTTCGCAAATGCGCACTTGACAAGACCTCCACCCTCTCCTGATGGACACCGCATTGGCTTTCGATGGAGTGGAGCGCGAGCTCACGCTGCTCGATCGACAGATACTTGAGCCGCATTTCCAGTAATCGCAGAGTCTGGCGCCGCTGCTGCAGGTCAGTGATTGGCAGGTGCAGGGATCCATCGAAGGCCAGCGTCAGCGCCGCGCGGTCAGAAGACAAGTTAGCGATTGCCTGGCGCAGACGCTCTGTCCATAGAGGTGTCCCGACAAACTGGCCTGAAGTAATGAAGAACGTCGCGTGAATCCCCCGCTGCTCCAAAAGGGGTACGACGCCTTGCAGCCAGTCGAAGTACCCATCGTCAAACGTAATAGTTGCCGCGCAGGGAGGGAGATTACCAGCGCGCAGGCCTTGCAGAGCCTCGGCGAGGGGCAAGATACGGAAAAGTGGAGTGACCTGATCCAGAAAACGCTTGAAGCCGTCAAGTGTGAGCTCGTCTGGCCTGAGTGGATCGTAAAACACTGGCACCTTGTGAAACGTGAAGGTGGTGAGTCGGCCGGAAGCGCGCCAACGCAAAAGTGTCTTAAACATTAGATCAGCCCTGCCTTGCAGTCAACACCGATGAAGATCGCGCCTGCCTCACCAACTGCAAACGCACCACCTCCATCACCATCATGCATATATAGGGAAGCTCAAAGTAGGCTGCGCTCAATAAAGACCCAGTGACCATGTAGACAAACAAAGATACCCCCAACATATCCGATAAGTCACCTGCCCATCGCGCATTCAACCCCTGCTCCCGGACTAGCAGCCAAATTTTTCTACGTGTGAGGAAAGCATTGATGAGCATCGCAACAAAAAGAAAAAACCCGACGAAGCCCAGATCGCCCATGACTTCAAACCACATGCTGTGCGCTGCCACCCCGCTACGTTCGATCATTGGGGAGTCCACAAAGCCCAAGAGCCCCTGGGAGTGCGCATATTTGTCCCAAACAAGGGTGGACTGCACCGCACGAAATCCCCCGCCGAAAACAGGATGTGCAAGAGCAATCGCAGAGCTCACCTTCCACGCCGTGACCCGCTCCATGAATGACTGATCCGCATCTGCTTCCTGAATTGTTCCCATGCGATCAGACCAAGACTCGGGTGCCATCTTAAGGACCAAGATTGCACAAAATACGCCCAAGGCCAAAACCAAAATCTTCCGTCGATCTAAAATAGATATACAAAATGCCACAGCTACCAAACCGATCAATCCGCCTCGCGAATGGGTGGCCACCACAGCAAGCACAATTAGCAAAACAGCGGCCAAAAATCCCCACCTCGCTAACCGAGCCCTAGAGTTAAGTAGGAGATAGTAGGCAAGCGGCAACACCATCAGCAATACCATGGCAAGGTGATTGTTGTCACCAAACTTGGGAATAGCCTGCGCGTTGTGACCGCCCCCGCTCGCCACAAACTTCAGGCCGTCCAGGGCACCGTGGAAGCTGGTTGCTATCACAATCATCACAACGAATGCGTGTACACGTAGGTGGGTGGTCAATAGCATGGGCATTAAGCTGCAGAACAGCACCGTCTTAGCAACGTTGCCGAACAGCTCCCAGTTTCTCTCGAGTTCCGGATATGCCAGAGCGGCACATAGCAGTCCGTGCGCCAGAAACACCCAGAACAGCACTGACGTCCGGTTTGGCTCGAGCGGCACCATTAACGGATCACGCTTGAGAACGACCGAAGTCATGGTGAGGAGCGCAAACAGCTGCACGAACGGAATCACCGCCATGAACCCGAACATGTAGCTGTTCAGGGCCATAAGCCCCGACCAGCCCCAAAGCAACAACCCTGCAAAAGAGAGGTTGAACGCCAAGGGTACAAACACGAACATTACGAGGAGTAGCACCAGATCACGCACGTCGACCTCCGCGGCCTTCGACCGGCTTCTCAATCGAGGGCTCCTTAGTCTTTGGCTGAAAAAGGCCCATATCCTGCTTTGCTCCCGCCCGTGAGGTGCGCCAAACGCCCCACAAGAGCAGGAACATCAATCCAAACTCTGCCAATAGGATCACTCCTTCAATCAAAGTAAGCTCCTAAAAAGCTCGAGTTGGCCTTTCGTGGTCGAGTCCCAGGAAAACTGCTCAGCGTGGGCGCGCGTTGCCTCCCTTGTGGGGTAGGCCATTAGCAGGCGTATCCAGGCCTCGGCCAACGCGACGCCAGATCTTTCACGCATCAACACACCTGCCTCGGGCGTACTCACCACTTCTGGCGTCCCCCATATGTCGGTGGCAATTACGGGTGTGCCACATGCAAGGGCTTCCAGCAATACATTTGCCCAACCCTCTCGGCTGGAACAAAGCGCCAGCACATCAGCCGCGCTGTACCACCACTTCAGTTCGGCCTGCGGCACCACACCCACAAATCGGACCCGGTGCCGAAGGCCCAGTTGCTCGGCACGCTTCTCCAAAGCCTGGCGATCTGGCCCGGTTCCGGCAATCGCTAGGCTCACCTCGGCGGGCAGCAGTGCGAGCGCATCGATGGCTATGAAGTGCCCCTTGCGATCAATCAAGTGACCCACTGAAAGCATCAGCCGACCGTGCACTGGCAACCCTAGCCGCTGGCGCGCTGCATCGCGGGGCTCTGGCGCGAAACGTTCAAGATCGACTCCGTTTCGCAGGGTGTGCAGCTTATCTGGATCGGCGCCCAGTCGCTCCAGGGTCTCGGCAAGTGCGCGGCACACCCCGATAGATGCTCCAGCCTGCGCTGCAGTTTCCAAAATGCGCGCGCGTGGATAAGCGTACTTGGGTATGAGATTCAGGTCGGTGCCGCGTGCGGTGACAACGAAAGGTTTGCCCATACGTCGGGCAATTATTGCGGCGGCGACACCATCTGGATAGTAGTAATGCGCGTCGATGAGATCGAAATCAAACCCTTCGCGTTGCAACCTCTGCAGCGTGGGCAACGCAGCGCGGGCCATAGTCCACGGAGCCATATTCATGCCTACCTTGGGTAACAGCAGGTAGCGCGGATGATGCACGTCGATGCCGTTGCGCTGCTCAAAGGATGGCGTAGCGGCGAACTGCGCATATTCGCCAAAGAGTTGCGCCCTCAGCGGAAACCAGGGTACGGGCGCCACTACCTTGGCATGCACTTCTCCGGTCTTCAGCAGTTCGCGCAGGCGTGTTTCCACAAAGATGCCGTGGATGGGTCGCACCGAACTCGGGTAGAGCGAAGAGAAGAGCAGGACTTTCATAGGAGCCGGATCAGCGCAGAACGCCTTTGGTATCAATCACCACTTTGTCCTTGATGACCTGCGGATCGATATCGGTGAACTCGTGATGATCCACCAGTAGCAGCAAGATGTCTGCCTTCTTCAACACGTCCTTCAGGTCGTGCAGAGGGAACGGCGCCTTCTCTTTGCTGACATTGGGGTCGCATGCCATCACCGTGCCGATGCCCGACTTGAGCAGCAGCTTGACGATGTCCATCGACGGTGACTCGCGCAGATCGTCGATGTTAGCCTTGAAGGTGAGACCCAGGCACCCAATGACCGGGTCTTTGAATCGCTCAGCCTTGGCGCGCACTTTTTCGATGACCCAATGCGGTTTGGCATCGTTCACTTCACGAGCGGTGCGGATCAGGCGCGCCTCTTCGGGCGCGCTAGACACGATGAACCAAGGGTCCACTGCAATGCAGTGGCCGCCCACGCCGGGGCCAGGCTGCAAAATGTTCACGCGGGGATGGCGGTTGGCCAGCGAGATGGTTTCCCACACGCTGATGCCCAGCTTGTCGCAGATGACGGACAGCTCGTTGGCGAAAGCAATGTTGACGTCGCGGAACGAGTTCTCGACCAGTTTGGACAGTTCGGCCGTGCGGCTGTCGGTTTCCAGAATCGCGCCGTTGCAGAAGGTCTTGTAGAGCGTGCGGGCTTTGGCAATGGCGGCCTTGGTAGTGCCGCCGATGATGCGGTCGTTGTCGACCAGCTCACGCAAGATGTGACCCGGCAACACGCGTTCGGGGCAATGGGCGGTGTGAATCTTGCCGGCAAGGTCGGGCCGCATCTCCGAGATGATGTTCTCGATTACCTCGGTGGTGCCCACAGGGGAGGTGGACTCAAGAATGACCAGGTTGTCTTCGCGCAAATAGGGGGCGATGGCCCGGGTGGCGGCTTCCACATAGGACAGGTCGGGCGCCTTGGGGTTGCCACCCTCTTCCTTGAACGGCGTGGGCACCGCCAGGATGAAGGTGTCGCCTTCCTCGGGCGTGAGCGAGGCGCGCAGGTTGCCGCTGTTCACGGCGGAGCGCACGAGGATGTCGAGGTCGGGCTCGATGATGTGGATGCGCCCCGAGTTGATGGTGTTCACCGCCGACTCGTTCACATCCACACCCAGCACAGTGTGACCTTTGGTTGCGAGCATGGAAGCGGTGGGCAGGCCGATGTAGCCTAAGCCCATAACCACGATTTTTTGCAGTTCTCTTGCCATGTCAGTTCTATTCCGCGTTGGTTGAGTTTTTCTTTAGTGCCTCAGCAGCCTCATTCATGAGCAAGCCAATACCGAGACTGTTGAGATGCCCGTCATATGGGCCGACCTCCAGATTCAAGGGTGATCGGCGCTGGTGTTCGCGAAAAAGAGATTCGCTGTGCACAACTACATATCCTCTTGCTCGCAAGCGTTCGGCCACATGAAAGCCCTCGTCTGGCAAAGAAATGCTTGGCTTGAGATTCTCACGATTCATATCAATTGCGAACACCACGCGAATTCCTTTTAGTGTCTCGAGACGGCTCAGAAAGATGTTGACGGACGCGTCGACAACTTTCCGCTGCGCGGACCCTAGCTGAGGCTGCACATCAACTTCTTCACGCACAGCGGGTACGGGCAAAACATCAGACGGCGTACCGGAGCTCCAGAAGTCTCTGGAGGTCAGACGAGATATGCTGAATTTGAGTTGACTATTGAGGTACTGGGCTAGAGCCGACTCGCGCAGCAAATCTTTGAGGAAACTCGATGGCGGCCGACGGACGATGACAAGCTCCAATGTATCTGGATCCAGACACCAAGCGTGCACATTTCCGGAATTGCACAGAGCCTGGCTAGCGTCCGAGTTTTCCATCAGGACTACAAAAGTCGTCAAGCCCAGTGTTTGGTTTGCCCATGCAATCCGCTCTGCATAGTCAAGTAGCGAAGAACCTGGAGCACCCATAGCGTAAACCTGTGGCCCAGCCAAGAGCCTTTCCAGCTGGGCGGCGGGACGGTCTTTCGAGGACAACATGGAAGCTTCGACGTAACTGTCTCCTATAAGCCCGACCGCATTGCTGCCCACAACAAAATCTTGCTCGGCTGCAAAGCCCATGTTGTTGCTGCGCATACGCTGGCTATTCCGAAGGTCCCAACCAGTAGCAGCGATCCACTCGTGATGTGCAGGGTAGTTGAGGATATTGGGTGCAACGTGGTATCCCGTCTTTGTGGAGGTAGAGACTGGAAGGATGCGCAGGATGACTTCGGCTGCAAGGATTGCTGCCAATGCACCAATGAAAAGGAAAAGTGCGCGCTTTATCACGTCAAAAATTGAAGTAGATAAAAGCACCGGCCACACCTCGACTGTTGTTGAGCAAGATCAACATACAGATTAGGGCAACGCTGAAACCTGTCACGAATGTCACCCGCGCCTCATGTCTCTGCACCAGCACCCGTAGACTTATTCCCAACTCGTTACTGTTGCGCGGCCACACTGCCACGGCAGTCAGGATTGCGCAAATCAGCCACCCGGCGGAAGCATGCAGGCCCGCGTTCCACAAAACAGTGCCCGGCTCAGCGGTCCCGAGGCCCAGCATGGCTGCGTACACGGACAAAGCACCATCTAGAGAAGGCGAGCGGAACAGCACCCACGCAAAAACCACACACAACATCGTGAGCCCCCAAGACAACACCTTGACTAGCAATGATTGAGCACTTGATGGCTGCACCTTGGGCTTTTGACCTTTAGCGCTTAGCCTCGACCAAACCTGCTGGATCACAAGATAGAGGCCGTGCAACGTGCCCCACAAAACAAAAGACCAGCTAGCACCATGCCAGAGACCTCCCAAAATCATCGTGGTCAGCAGATTGGCATATCGGCGCACATCGCCACGGCGATTCCCACCAAGAGTGATATAGAGATAGTCGCGAAGGAAGGCTGACAGGGAGATGTGCCAGCGCCTCCAGAACTCTCCGATATTGGTGGCGAGGTAGGGAGAATTGAAGTTGAACGGTAGGCGTATGTTGAGCATCCATGACAGACCCACAGCCATATCGGAGTACCCGGAGAAATCGAAATACAGCTGTAGCGTGTAAGCCAAGGCTCCAAGCCAAGCTTCCTCTGATGTGAGCTCGCTACCGCTCTCGGCCCCATCAAATACTGCATCGGCGTATGGGCTAATGCCATCAGCCAGAATCACTTTCTTAAAAAGGCCTAAGGCAAAGATCCCCATCCCAATACTTAGGTTAGTGAAATCGAATCGATACGTCTCGGAACGTGCGAACTGAGGCATCATCTGCGAGTGATGAAGTACTGGTCCCGCGACAAGGTGTGGAAAGTAGGTCACGAACAAGCCGTAGTGCACAAAACTTGGCTCCCGCACTCCTTTGGCGTACGAGTCCACAAGAAACGCGATCTGGGTAAAAGTAAAAAAGGAAATGCCGATGGGCAGAACAATCTGGCCCAGATTCCACTCAAAGCCCGTCAATGAGTTGAAGTTAGCCAGCAGAAAACCTGCGTACTTGAAATAGGCTAGCAATACCAAGTTGATGGTCACCCCGAAGACGAGCCAAGATCTGGATCGCACAGCACCAATACGCTGCCCAACCACATAGTTGAAAGTGATGGATGCCAGCAACAGCAGTGTGAACTCGGGCATCCACGCTGCATAGAACACTAGTGAGGCGAGGAACAGCCATAGCGCTGCCCCACGTTCAGACCAGCGTCCGACCAAGAAGAAGCCCGCCAGCACGATAGGAAGGTACACCCAAGCGAAGAGAGCGGAGGTAAAGAGCATGCGTTGGAAGAGTTTGTGAGATCAGGCTCGTGATGCGAGAGTCTCGAGAACCGACCTCACAATCCGTTCCACAGCCTTGCCGTCGCCGTAGGGGTTGTGCGCCCGGGACATACGCGTGTATTCCGCCTCGTCGGTGAGCAGCCGGCGAGTTTCACCGACGATCTTTTCTCGCGACGTGCCCACCAGCCGCACGGTACCCGCGTCCACCGCCTCCGGGCGCTCTGTGGTGTCGCGCATCACCAGCACCGGTTTGCCCAGCGACGGCGCTTCTTCCTGCACGCCGCCCGAGTCGGTGATGATGAGGTAGGAACGGTCCATGAGGTACACAAAAGGGAGGTAGTCCACCGGGTCGATGAGGTGCACATTGTCGAGCTTGCGGGCGGCCAGAATATCGGCCACCGGCTGGCGCACGTTGGGGTTCAGGTGCACGGGGTACAAGACTTCCACGTCGCTGTGCTCGGCGGCAATGTCGGCAAGGGCCTGGCAGATGTTTTGAAAGCCTTCGCCAAAGTTTTCGCGGCGGTGGCCGGTGACAAGAATGAGGCGCTTGGCCGGGTTCAGGAAGGCAAAACGCTCCTTCAGGGCCTTTTGTGCCTCTGCATCGTTGCGCAGCTTGTGCACCACGGCCAGCAGCGCATCAATGACGGTGTTGCCTGTGACGTGGATGGTGGCGGACGGGACACCTTCGCGCAGCAGGTTGGCCTGGGCCGCGCTGGTGGGGGCAAAGTGGAGGTCGGCAATGGCGCCGGTGAGCCGGCGGTTCATTTCTTCGGGGTATGGCGCCTGCTTGTTGCCGGTGCGCAAACCCGCTTCCACATGGCCCACGGGCACACGGGCGTAATACGCGGCCAGGCTGGCGGCCAGCGTGGTGGTGGTGTCCCCATGCACCAGCACCAGGTCGGGCTTCTCCTGCAGCAGCACAGGCTTGAGCCCGGCGAGGATGTTGCCGGTGATGTCGAACAGGTCCTGCCCCGGCTTCATGATGTTGAGATCGTGCTCGGGCACGATGTCGAACAGCTTGAGCACCTGGTCGAGCATTTCGCGGTGTTGGGCGGTCACGCAGACCACGGTTTCAATCTCGCCAGCGCGGGCCTGCAGGCCCTTCACCAGCGGCGCCATCTTGATGGCTTCGGGGCGGGTGCCGAAGACGACCATGACTTTCATTTTTCTTGTTTCCTTGCAAGAGATTCGTAAACAGGCTTGTAGTTGGCCACGCTGTTGCGCCAGTTCCGGACCGACTCGACGAAGTGCCTGCCATTGGCTCTGAGCGCGGGCCAGCTGGCGGGGTTGTTCAACAGATCGAGCAGTGCCTTGGCCAGCGCATCGGCATCGTCTGCCTTGAAGAGGATGCCGGTCTTTCCGTGCTCTACCAGCTCACGGTGCCCGCCCACATCAGACGCCACAAACAGCTGGCCTTGTGCCATGGCCTCCAGCGGCTTCAAAGGCGTCACCAACTCGGTGAGCCGCATGGAATGACGAGGGTAGGCCAGCACATGGATGAGGTCGTAATAGCGGTTCACTTCCTTGTGCGGGACTCTGCCGGTGAACACCACGTGGTTTTGCAGGCCGAGTGCTTGCACCTGCGCCTTGAGATTCGCCTCCTGCGGGCCACCGCCCACGAGCAGCAGGCAGGCGTCGGGCCTGGCCTTGATCAACGCAGGCATGGCGTCCACCAGCAAGTCGAGCCCTTCGTAGGCGTAAAACGATCCGATGAAACCGATGACGGTGCGGCCTGCCAGAGCCCACTGTTGTTGCAAAGCGGGCTCAGCGGGCTGGGCCAGCTGGAAAGCGTCCACATTCACTGCATTGGGGATCACGGTGACTTTGCTGGTGGAGACGCCACGGGCCACGATGTCGGCCCGCAGCCCTTCGCAAATGGTGAACACATGAGCCGCTTGCTGAATGGCCCGGGTCTCCAGCGCGCGGGTTGCCCGGTAGCGCAGGCTGCCTTCGCGCGTGCTGCCGTGGTCCACGGCGGCGTCTTCCCAGAAGGCACGTATTTCGTAGACCACCGGTATGCCGAGCGTGCGCCCCACATTCAACGCTGGAAAAGCGTTGAGCAGGGGCGAATGGGCATGAATGAGGTCGGGTCGGATCTCGCTGGCCACCTGCTCAAGGCGCTGGGTGAGCTTGCGCATCAAGGCCCATTCACCCACCACTGGCAAACGGCCGAGCAAGCCGTCTGCGGGCTGCGTCCGGTGGAAGCCAAGCCCATCGATCTCCTCGTGGGCGACAGACCCCCTGCCCTGCTTGGGCGAGGTGATGTGGTGCGTTTCCCACCCCAATGCCCGCTGCTCCCGCAGCAGCGCGGCTGTGCGGAAGGTGTAGCCGCTGTGCAGCGGGATCGAATGATCAAGAACGTGCAGGATTCGCATGGGAAGAGTGAACGGCTTGAACACGACCGAAACTGAAACGCTCAAGGTACTGGCGAACCATGCCCGCCATGCCGAAGCTGGACAAAGCCAGTTCTCGCGCAGCGGTGCCCATTTGAACTGCCTCGTCGGGGTTGGCTACAGCCAACGCCAGCGCCTTCGACAAATCATCAACGTCACCCGGTTGAACCAACACGCCTGCGCGCCCGTGTGCCAGCAGTTCGGGTGTGCCACCCACCGCTGTTGCAATGCACGGAAGACCGCAAGCCATGGCCTCCTGCAAGGTACAAGACGTGCCTTCGGTCTCCGAAGGCAACACAAAACAGTCGAGCATGCGCAGTACATCAGGAATGTCGCTGCGCCCGCCAGGCAGCCACGCAAGATGCGCAGCGCCTGCTTGTTCAAGGATGGCCTCGACCTCGGCGCGCAAAGGCCCTTCGCCCACGATCACCAGCCGCGCCCGCTCCGCCATCTCGGGATGTTCATGCAGCAGGCGCACAAACGCCCGGGCCAGCAGGGGCTGGTTCTTCACGGTTTGCAGGCGCCCCACGGTGCCCACAAGCCAGTGCTGGCCAGGGACGAAGGGGCAAGCGGGCACGGACACAGCGGGGCCGACACGCGGCGCGAAGGTGTCGGTGTCGACGCCGTTGGCGATCAGGCTGCGGCGGCTGGCGGGCACGCCGATCGCTCGGGCGAGGTAGTCGTCCAGATCTTTCGACACCGAGACGTAGTGACTCACGAAAGGCTTGTAGAGCTTGCGCAGGCGCTGGTAGCGCGGGTTCTGACCCTGGGGATCGTGCGCGTCCCAGCCATGCTCGGCATGCACCCGCAGCGGCACCCGCGCCAGCCACGCCAGCGGCGTGATCTCCAGCGCGGCCAGGTTGCAGGTGTGAACCACGTCGGGTTTGAGTTCGCGCAGCAGCTTGTAGATGCGCGGGTACAGCGGAATGGCGTGGCCGGGCTGTTTGTGCAGTTCGATGAAGCGCACGCCGGGCTGGGTGATGCGGTTCTTGAAGTCGCTGATGGTGGTGAGCGAAAGCACGACGTGTTCGAACTGGTCGGCGGGCAGGCGGTTGATGAGCTGCACGATGACGTTTTCCAGCCCGCCCACCGAAAAGCTGTAAACCACGTGGACGATGCGCCGGCGGCGCACGGTGCTGGTCATCGGGGAGGTCATGCGTGTGCAGCCACGGGTGCGTTGGCAACAACGGGCGACGTCTGAACTGGCGCCTGG
>JALHRC010000015.1 GCA_022841645.1 Minisyncoccota bacterium | reverse complement strand
TACGGCGGGGTATCGTCAGGAGCTTCGCTCGTAAGTTTAATTGAAAACCAAGGTTTTCAAACTTTCCTTGTGGCTTCTCGTCTCCCCGCTGCAGAGCAGACGGGGTAAGTTTTAGGAATCTAGTGGGGAGTGGAGTTGGAAGCTCAGACGATTAAGATTGGTCAAATTGGGGGCGTCTTTAGTAAGGTAATCATATGGTGCATGAACACTACCCGAGACAGAGTCTTGAACAAAGTTAATTACATCTTCTACTTCGATAATACTTGCGTGACGCCGGTTAAGAAAGACACTTTGATTATAGGCAGCAAGATTCAACCACCACCTCTCCACATTATTACCAGTTAAAGCAAGTGCACTCGGAGTAACTACTGTTTCGTCGCCATCGATCACCGTTCGTATTTGAGGCCGGACCTCCCATAGGTACTGAATACAAGTGCCAGAAATAAACTTCGCGCAAACTCGTACTGTAGTGTACGTAATTTTAGCCGGTGTCGATAGTCCTACCCCAGCAATTTGGTAGACTTTTAATGTCTGCGGTGGCTGCCAAGCAGCTTGCTCTTCTTCAATTTCTCGTGCATAGGCCAAAAGCTCGTCGTTTAATAACTGTGGCGTAACCAGGTCTTGGTCCAGTGTCGAAGAACGACCGCTGCTGCTACCAAGAAAATGATGGAGGGTAGATCGGTCAATAACGTCACCATACTCGTTACGCCAGGCAGTGGTAGATGCTCCTGCCTCAAAATCTATAACCGGGGTGGAAACACTGCTACCCTGACCATCAAAATATTCCTGATTTGGGAGCAAATGATATCCCATTGGCATGTTATTAAGGAGCCAACGTGACATTTCTTCATCGAGCACAAAACCGAGACCAAGATCAGTGCCGTGAAGAAGAGATATTAGAGCTTCCGGTGTCCCCACCTGAGGTACGGCGACAAGAATCAGATTGTCAATCTTGGCAAGCAGCGGATCATCGGCTTCAGCCAGTTTGATCAAAAACTGCTTTGCCACCAATCCCCCGTTTGAATGTGCCACCATAGTCACCTTGCCAGAAAGCGAGGTGGATGCCAAAGCGGCCAAGGTTTTATAGAGATGTTGCTCGCGTAGCGGCAGGTCTCGCCGCGATAGTAGCTGATCAGTGGTAGCTGCACGCCATGATAGCAATGTGTCGGATAACTTTAGACGCCAATCGTACGGGACAATAGTGTAATCAGCGATCGTTCCTTCATCTTGCCAGTCATCAAGTGAATTGATGAAGGATTTGTAGTAATTAAGTGTGTAGGCCTCGTCCACGAGTCCCCGCCGCCCGACATACGTGTACAGAGGGTTAATTGATTCACCAGCACTAGTCATCGCCATCCGTGCCTGAAAGCATTCGTTGCTATCTACCCAAACCTCGTGTTCTTCCCCATCTGCTCCGCAGGCGTTGGTTACCTCAAACAACCGCGACCCCATTACACCTGGCAAAAAGAGCACGCTGGAGGCACCTGCCTCAGGCGGGAGTTCGGTAACAAGGGTAAAAGTTACCGTCTGCACAATTTGCGCAGCCTGAGCGGTTGGCACGAGCCAGGATAACCACCGCACCGAGGGGATGGCCGATGGCGCAGGTCCGGAGTCATCAAATGACCGAACCACCGTGTAGGTACCTGGAGGTAACGGCGCTCGTTGTGAACGAACATTTCGCTCTACGTACTCTTCAACGTCTCGAAACACATCAACCACGTAACGACCTGCCCGAGCATCGGTAATCGGATCAAACGTGTTCCCGTCGACAAAGAAGTAACTAAACTGGTCTGAAGAAAAATAGATAAGCGTATAAAAGGCTGCTTGCGATGGGTCGTCGTCAAAGTACTCAGAGATGGCAGTGCGCCGGTCGTCGTCAGTTGGTTCAGCAAAACTTACATTGGCCAGGACATAATCGCTCCCCACGTGGCGATATACTTGTGCAGAAGTCTGGTAGTAGTTCTCATTGGAATACCCATAGTTTGCAAGGCCTGTATCAGGCACAGTTATTGTCTGACCGTTAGCGACTGGGTCTTCACCAACCAAAAAGTCATCGATCCCTTCTGTGCCGTTAAACGGATTTGCGCAGTTTTCAATCGGACTGCGCTGTTCTTCACTATCTTCGTCGTAGTAGCCAGCAGGGGTAATAATCGCCCCGCAGGTTTCAGTTTGAGCATACGAAACTGGTCCTACAAAAGTGAGGAAGATGAGAACCGCGACAAAGCGCCAGGTGCCCATAAGGTTATTTATCCACAATAGCGTCTTTTTTGGTGCTTGCAAACACTATATACACACCCACACACCGGTGAGTAAACTAATATCAAGGTGTCACCTTGATACGCCCTGGCGATGGACAATTACTACAATTGCTTCGAGCTATAATTGAGCAATGAACCGCGTGCCCTTCGCACCCGACGAATGGTACCACTGCTACACTCGCGGAGTAGATAAGCGTCAAACGTTTTTCTCTCCGGCTGATTATGAGCGTTTCTTAGAGCTGCTATACCTTTGTAACAACAAGCAGTCGGTCCACCGGAGCAATCTTAAAACTGACGTTGATATTTTTCTTCTTAAGCGAGAAGAACCACTCGTACATATTGGTGCCTATTGTCTTATGCCAAACCACTTTCACCTTGTCATAAAAGAAGCAATCCCGTCCGGCATCACCTCATTTATGCGCAAACTAGGCACAGGATACACGATGTACTTTAACAAAAAACATGAGCGTATTGGTAATCTTTTTGTAAAACCATTCAGGTCGCGCCATCTCTACGATGACAGCTACGCGAAGCGGGCCCTCGCACATGTTCACCTCAACCCGCTCGATCTTTTTGATAAGACTTGGAAGGAAACTCCGCCAGCGCATACGGAAGTCGTAGCGCTCAAAAAGTACTTGCACTCGTATCGTTATTCAAGCATGGCTACCTATACTGGAGACAACTCTAAGGAGGCCGGTATCATTTCACCCAGCGCTATGTCGTTTTTTCGAAACTACCAGCACACCACTTCGATCGAAGCCCTGCTTGCCGATGCAGCTGATTTCTTCTTATCAAGGTGACACCTTGATATTGGAGGTGACACCTTGATAAGGGACTGTTTACTGTTTCTGGGTCTTTCACAGGAAAGACCTGTGAAAGATTGGAGTTCCCGTTCCCGAGGTCGGTCTTCGGGTTTTGGGATAAACAGAACTCGTGAATTAACCCTAGAGCTAATTCAGGAGTTAATTCAGGAGTTAATTCAAGAGTTAATTCAAGAGCTACCCTAAAGCAACAGAAAAACCCCGCCGAAGCGGGGTTTTTCTTTCTTCTTTACTTAGACATTACGCCTTAGTAAAAACTGAAGTCAACGTTAGTTAACGATAGTCTCTACATCAGTACGGTAGGTCGAAGCTGGAAGAGCGTTCCAAGTCTTGTCGTCTGTACCTGTTACAGTACCAGTTTCGTCAAACCGGAGTGAGTTAAGCACCAAACGAGCTGTACGGTTAGCGATAGACGGAGTGTAAGTTACCTTGATAGTAACAGTCTCAGTCTGGCCTTCGTTGATCTCGTAGAATGCGTCACCAGCACCACCTTCATCTGCTGTCGAGCTGATTACTACAGTAGTTGAACCAGTTGGAACAGTAAGTGTGTTACCACTACCGTCAACGAGTGACCATGAAGTAGAAGCTGAAGAGATTGGGATGAATACTTCCTGGTCGAAAGCGGTTACGTCCAACACGATAGTGTAGGTTGCGTAATCGTTAAGAGCACCGTCAGAAGTAGTTACAGCAGAATCAGCTGAATCGAGTTCTACATCGATACCAGTTGTTCGGAGGGTGTGCTGTTCACCAGTTGCTGCACCTTCTCCTGTTACATCGTCAGCACCTTCAGCATCAACGGTTGTACCGTCGATTGAGGCCTGTACAGTTGCTCCTTCGTTACCTGAAGAGAGTGACTTGAAGCGGAGCTTGAGCTCAGCCTCTACACGATCACCAGCGTCGATAGTGACATCACCATCAACATCGAAGGTAAGAGTTGGGTTAGTACCAGTAGTACTCGAGACAGTGAAGTCATCGATAGTTGTGCCGTCAATTACGAGCTCTGCATCGTCTACAAGTACGTTGTAGCCAAGTGAGAGAGTAAGAGCAACGCCAACTTCGTTGATCTCAATGTCATTCATTGAGTCATCAGTATCGAGGTCAAAGACGAATACTGTGTACCAGTCAGACTTTGCATCATCTTCTACCTTGAGGGTAGCTGAATCAGGGTCAGTACTGTTAGAACGAGCGATCACTTCGTCTTCGTAACCAGCCTCTTCAATGGTGAAGTTTACTGTTTCAGGAGTATCCATGTCACCTGTTTCGTCGTCTGTAGTAGCAACACCATCAGCGTCGAAGAAGCGGATTGAGTTAACTGACACCTCGAAAGTGGTCAGGTCCTCTGAATCGATAGCGCCCTGAAGAGTTACACCGATAACGATGTCAAGTTCTTCATCTTCCATAGCTACGATATCGAGGCCAGAGAAGCGAATTGAACCATCATCCTCATCGAGGTAATCATCCTTGTCGCCAGCATCCTGTTCAGCGACCATTTCTCCGTCAACCCAGAGAGATACCGTTTCAAGTACATCCCATGAGTCTACTGAAGTACTTGAGATTGAAACGTCGATGCGTGAGATTTCAGCATCACCGTCTTCAAATTCAACAGTAAGTTCAGCTACTGGAGCACCTTCAGCACCTTCCTCAATCTGGTCGTCATCTGCAGATGAGATTTCAACCTTAGTGAGGTCAGCTTCGCCCTGGAGGTCAGTGTCCTCACCTGGCTCTTCACCTGGCTCATCTACATCTGGAGTGGTTGGAGTGGTTGGAGCACCTACGCAAAGAGCGTTAGCCTTAGCGCGTGAAGCAGGACCAAAGTAACCGGTTGGGTTAACAAGGCCTACGAGAACTTCTGAACGGTACTTAACCTGGAACTTAGAAACTGCGGCTGCTGTAGCAGGTCCGAAGTACTGAGTCTCCATGCCGACAGAGCCAGCGCCTGATACTGCGACGCGAGTCTCAGCATCTGCGTTGAGGAACTTCTGGAGTGCCATTACGTCAGCACCTGTCGAACCCTGTGAGAGGTCGCGGGTCCATGTGTAAGGGCAAGCGCCAGTTACTCCGTAACTGCCACCTGTCTGACCACCGAGGAGCTGTGCGATAAGATCGCGCAACTGATCGACGCTCATGTTCTGGAGGTCCATACTCTGCGCCCGGACAGCCGGAGCAAAGAGTGTGAAGACCATCGCAGCTGCAACAAAGGCAACTGCTGCCTTTCCTGCAAGATTTTTTGCAATAATCGTCATATGTAATTGTTGTAGTGTGCGCAGGATTAATGCGCGGCCGCGGCAGTTTCCCACCACGGCATTACTTTGATAAGAACTGATAATATGAATTAATTCATATTCGCAAGCGGTTTATCAGGCCACTTACGTAATATTCACCAACCACGTGCCAAGCTTGCGCTCAGCCCGTGGTCAGCTGCAAGGGAAGTCTGCGTGTCTGTCATAAACGGCCAAGGACGGGACAAGGAGTGCGGAAACGTATGATGGCTCCCTGTACTACAGGAAGCTGCCGCACACACGAAGGCGGGATCTAGTATATATATGATGAGACTGGACGAGCGACACTACATCTAAATTCGTGTTCCAGCGATGTGCTTTAGGAAAGAGCACATCGGGAACTAAATTCGTAATAGTCGCTACGCTCGTTTACTCATTTATGACAAAGAACATTCACACGGAGATAGGTTTCTTGGTTCATCCCTGAGCGAACTCTAGACTATAGAGTGGCTGAAAGGACGAGAGAAACGCACATCTCGCGCATAGGGAGCAGTATAGCAACCGAGGCAGCGTCGTGCGGCTTTCCTGATGTGGATACAGCTAGTAGAGCAAGGCTCAGCTGACTGTTTGCCATCACCCTGAAAACGTGAGCTACGATACGCTAGTTGCCTAGGTGCGTCAACAAATCCCCTATGGTGATCTACTGTTATGACGTTATGTTACAAGGCTTCTTACGTGCCGCGGCGCATTAGGTAATAGAAAAGGCAAAGCGGCAATGCAGGGGGTATAGGAGCAAAAATGAGGCCGAGGGCGGCATACAACCATGAGTTGTCCTTTAGTAAGATGATCAGTTACGGTAGCCCACTTCCCTTCTGGGGAGACTACGAGCCATGTGTCTCTGACTTAAAGAGACAACCTAGGATGACCTAGCCATTGAATACTTGGACCAGCGACGCTCACCCTGTCGTATAACTTGTCCTTTTTCTATAAGACTATTGAGCTCACGTTGGATGGTCTTTTCACTGACGTCGGTGATGACTTCCGCAATGTCTTTTATAGTGGCCTCTGGTTTGGCTTCAAGGACAGTGGTGATGCGCGACGCCCGGTCGGTAAGCGAGGCGTACACCAAATGAGCATCAGAGCTGATGTCCCCGGGCGGAATGGCGCTGCGGCTCGGAGCCGAACGCACGGGGCGCGGCGTAGCGGGAGTGGCCGCGCGCCGTGCGGGTGACGTCACTTCAGTCGCAGAGTAGAGTCCGCTGTCGGACCGATCGAGGTAGTGATTGCGCACATAGCGGAGTATGAGGTCGAGCTCAGAAGAGAGCTGGTGGGCGAGCTCGGGTGAGAGAACTCGCGCCCCCTCCGCAAACCGCACACTACCGAGGAAGGCTACCACTGCCTGTACGAGGGTCGGGAGACGCTCTTTCCCAGCCGACTCGGGCCAGAGGAGACTCGCCAAGGCTGTCTCATAGAGGGCGAGGCCGCGGGTGGTGAGCTGCTCTTCATGGACACGGACTCGAGGGGTATTGTCTACAAAGGACAGTATGTAGAAAAGGACGGAAACTATTCGTTCTGTCTTTTTAAAAACACTACTATAGTAATCGTTGCTTTGAGACAACGTCTTTATCACAACTGAGAAGTCTTTTTCGGGTGCTGGGTTCATGTCTTTTAAGGTGATGTAGTCTTTTAGGTGTAGGAAATGTCGGTAGGGGCCGGTTTTGTCTTTTGTCTTTCATACTATAAAGGGCTGTCCGTTAATTGCAAGCGGTGCTATTTACGCTGCCTACAGCGACCGAACCCCCCTTAGTGTGGGCGCATAAAGACGCACCTCTGAGCACGCGTGGTATTATGTCGGTGCTACTTCGGCTCACTCTGGGTGTGTGAACGCTCGGCCGCTCTGGCTTTTGTTATATGTCCCGAAAACGAAAACTTCCTGAACCCTCGCCCCGTGCGCCCTTGTTTGACGATCTTCATTCCGGTACCCGTCAAGCAATCGCGGCGGTCGTTGTCGGTGTGATCGGTATATTTTTCCTCCTCTCCCTGCTTTCCTATGCCGGTATGGCCGGGACGTACACCGACCTTTCGCTGCGCTACCTCTTTGGTACTGGTGCGTGGCTTGCACCTATCACGGCGGCTTTCTATGTAGTGGCGCTCCTGCGCCCCCGTGAAGACAAGCGCCTTAGCGCCGCGAAGCTCGTGGGTATCGCTCTCCTCTTTTTTGCCATCCTAGGAAGCCTCGAGCTGTACCAAGCAGAACTGGGTGGGGCGGTCGCACTTGCGCTTACCTGGCCACTCTCGGTACTCTTTGGCACGATGGTCACTGGGGTGCTCCTTGGTGCACTCATATTAATAGGTATCTTCCTCACCTTTAATACCGGCCTATCTTTCCCGCGCTTTGGTGCAAAAACCAGTGAAGAAATCGAAGATGACTTTGAACTGGGTGACCTGAGTCTCCCGCTCGATGCTTCGGCCGACGCAGATGACACTACCCCTGAAGCGCTACCCGAAGGAGCGGTAGCCGAAAAAAGTGCGGTAAAGAAAATGGCCGACAAGGTAAGCGAGACGCTCACCGGCAAGAGTGGCGAGATCGTCGTCAAACACTGGAGTGGCGCCTATGTACCCCCTTCCCTGTCGCTCCTTGGAAAAGACAAAGGGAAGCCACAGGCGGGCGACATGAAGAGCAACTCGCTCATTATTAAGCGCACGCTGCGTGACTTCGGCATTAGCGTCGAGATGGACACCGTGGAGTGCGGTCCTACCATTACCCGCTATTCGCTAAAGCCCGCCCAGGGTGTGCGACTCTCGCGCATCGTGGCGCTACAGCAAGAACTACAATCGGCCCTGAGGGCGGTCGATCTGCGTATTGAAGCGCCGATCCCCGGAAAGTCGCTCGTGGGTATCGAGGTACCAAACTTGGTGCGTTCGACGATTGGCCTTGCTTCCCTCCTTGCAAACCCCGAATACACCGACTCCCCGAAGCCACTCCTCGTCGCCCTCGGCAAAGACGTAGCTGGCGGCGTACACTTTGCAAACATCGCCCGCATGCCGCACGCGCTCATTGCGGGTACGACGGGCTCGGGCAAGTCAGCCCTCATTCACGACCTCATTCTCTCGCTCCTCTTCCGCAACTCCCCCGAACAGCTGCGTTTCCTTATGGTGGACCCGAAGCGCGTGGAGCTCACCCTCTATGAGGGTATTCCCCACCTACTTACGCCGGTCATCACCGATCCTAAGAAAACCCTTCTTATGCTCAAGTGGGCAGCTAAGGAAATGGAACGCCGCTACGATATTCTGCAAAGCGAGAAGATCCAGAACATCGACTCTTACCACAGCAATGTCTACAAGCCCGCCAAGGAGGCTTGGGAAGCTAAAGGACGCCTGGAGGAAGAACAGGCCGGACTGCCTGAACCTCTTCCCTATATCGTGGTTATTATGGACGAGCTCGCCGACCTCATGCTCGCCTACCCTCGCGAGCTCGAGGCACTGATCGTGCGCCTGGCGCAGATGAGTCGCGCGGTGGGTATTCACCTTATCCTCGCCACCCAACGCCCGAGCGTGAACGTCATCACCGGTACTATCAAAGCCAATATTCCGACGCGTATCGCGCTTAACGTCGCGTCACAGATCGATTCCCGTACTATTCTCGACCAAGTGGGTGCGGAAAAGCTCCTCGGGAAAGGCGACATGCTCTACCTCTCGAGCGATTCCCCCAAGCCCATGCGTTTGCAGTCGGCCTTCGTGCCCGAAGACGAAATCAAGAGTGTCGTGCGCTACCTCAAGGATCGCGATGCCCACAGCTTGGTCGATACGATCAACTTCGATGAAAAGGACGGCGGCTCGGGCGACTCCTTTATCAAGTCACTCATGGGTGACAGCAGTGGCGACGATGACGATCTCTACGAAGACGCCAAGCAAGCGGTGCTCGAGGCCGGTAAAGCCTCTACCTCGTACCTACAGCGCAAGCTGAGGATTGGCTACTCACGCGCCGCGCGCCTGGTCGACCTCCTGGAGGAAAACGGCATCATCGGCCCTGAAAACGGCTCCAAGGGACGTGAGGTAATTGTCGGTCGCGGAGGCGATAGTGAGGAGGGCGACAGCGCTGACCGCGCCTTCTAAGCCATGTACCACCCACCCCGCCTCACCCTGCGTACTGTCCTCGCGATTCTCGCGCTGGTCGGTGGACTCCTGCTGCTTTCTCTCTATCTCGCTTTTCAGGGACGCTTCTTCCTCCTCGGACCACAAATTACTCTCGAACCTACCCATCCTGGGCGACACAACCAACCAGTGGTGGTGTTGCGAGGTACCGCACACAACATCACGCGCCTCTGGCTCAACAATCGCCCCATCTACACAGACCGCGAGGGCAATTTTGAAGAGGCACTAGTGCTCGAAAACGGCTATACTATAGCTACCCTCACCGCCGAAGATCGGTACGGCCGTCACACCGACATCGCGCGCGAGTTTGTGTATATACCAAGTACGTTAGTGTTTAAATAACTATCACGCCATCACTATGATGAAAAAAACTCCCAAGCCAAAAAAGCCAACCGGGGCTGTCTCAGGCACGTCTGACAAGCACAGCGGTGGCATCGCCTCGATCGCCGAGACCTTGCGCAGTATCAAAACCAAATTTGGTGACGATGCCATCATGACGCTCGACGAGAGCAAGAAGGTCGATATCGATGCGATTCCCTCAGGATCCATCGGTCTTGACGACGCGCTCGGCATCGGCGGCTACCCACGGGGACGCATCTTGGAAATCTTTGGCCCTGAATCTTCAGGCAAGACTACCCTTTCCCTGCACGCCATTGCTGAGGCACAAAAGCTCGGGGGTATCTGCGCCTTTATCGACGCTGAACACGCCATGGACCCTGAATACGCGCGTAATCTGGGTGTAAAACTGGAAGAGCTCCTTATTTCCCAGCCCGATAACGGTGAACAGGCACTGGAGATCGTGGAATCGCTCGTGCGTTCGGGCAAGATCGACGTCATCGTGATCGACTCGGTGGCAGCGCTGACCCCCAAAGACGAAATCGAGGGCGAGATGGGCGCCCACCATGTGGGCAAGCAAGCGCGTCTCATGAGCCAAGCTCTGCGCAAGCTCACCGGTATCGTCGCCAAAAGCAAAACGGTGGTGGTCTTTATCAACCAAATCCGCATGCAGGTGGGGGTGATGTTTGGTAACCCTGAAACTACCCCAGGCGGTAAGGCACTCAAGTTCTATACCTCGGTGCGTCTCGATATCCGACGCATCGCCCAGATTAAAAAAGGTGAGGAGGTGGTGGGTGGCCGTCACCGCGTAAAGGTGGTGAAGAACAAAGTCGCCTCCCCTTTCCGCACCACTGAGTTTGACCTCATTTACGGTGAGGGAATCAGTCGTGAAGGTGAGCTGCTCGCCCTTGGTGAGAAATACCGCTTTGTCCGCAAGTCGGGTGCTTCGTACAGTTACCTTCCCCCTGGTGGCGACGAGAGCGCTGAGGTGAAGCTTGGCCGCGGGTACGACGCGTCGCGCACCTACCTACGCGAGAACCCAAAGCTGGGTGATGAACTCCTCGGCCACATCCGCGAAGCCCTTAAGAGCGACGCCAAGGTCGTAGGCAGCATGCCGCGCGGCAGTGCTACCGAAGATGACGATGATGCCCCACCGGAGGAATAGCAAAACAAAAACAGCGGGTGGCCCCTTTAGGGGCCACCCGCTGTTTTTATTATTTCCTCCTCTCCCTCCCCACTACTAGTTGTTGATGAACTGGTAGCCGGTACGGAAGCGGTTGATCTCGTTAATCGGGAATGTCTCTCCACTGGTGGTGCCGTCAGTGTTGGCACTGTACGTCACCTCCGCAAGACCAATCCGATACTGCCCCGCTGCACTAGGGTCAAGCGTGACCGTGAGCGTGAAGGTTTCGGTGCGGCCCTCGCGCACAATGTAGACACCACTTCCCGTTTCGTCGGCAGTTGAGCTAAGAACCGCCGAAGCGACCTCAAAGCCAGTACCGCCGTCAATCGTGTAAGTGAAACCGCCAACTGCTGCTGCGGTAGACGCTGTCGGAACAACATAGAAGTCGTTTCCGATAGCTGTCATGGGCACACTGAGGGTGAAGACACCGGCAGTAGAGTTTTGTCCCAAGGTAGCAGTGGTAGTGCGCACCCGCTCAGTGTCGAGCGTAATGCCCTCCGCCACCAGCCGGTGCGTTTCGCCCACTACGGTACCGGAGAACACGGTGATGTCGTCTTCCCCTTCGGCCTGGGTGCGACTCCGCTCCAAGCTCGTTACCTGAGCAAGAATGGTCTCGCCGTTTTGGTACGCAGTTTGTGGCTTTATGTCCACCACTACTTCCACGGTCACTGACTCATCCTCATCGATAGTCACTCGACCACCGAGATCAAAGAGTGCCAAAACACTCGTTGGAGAATAGTCGCCGGTAGTAGTAATAGAGCGACTACGGAAGGTAGTGCCATCTACGACAATCCGTACGGCGTCGATGACATCGCTGTAGGCTGCGGTGCCAGTTCTCAGGTTGATCGCAAGCTCATCGAGCTCAATATCTCCCGCTACCGCTTCGATTTCGTACTCGAGTACCGTCACGCCACTGGTGCGACGACGTTCGTCGACCATGACACTCGTTGGGGTGGGGTTACTGCTCGCGAGTGAGAACTTTAGTTCTTCACGATCGCCACGCGGTACGATGCTGAAAGCAATTGCTTGCCCCAATTCACCGGTACTGCGGTCATCATTTGATACGCCGTCGGCGTCAAAATAGCGCATACCGTCGACCGAGAGCGACCAATCAGCAGCTGTACCGGCACCGCGCACGTTGTTCTGAGGTGTCAGCGCAATCACCACATCAGCCCAGTCATCTTCACGGACGACGATATCGAGACCACTTAGACGAATGGTGCCGTCGTTGCGATTTTGGTAATCAGTTCTGGCGTCAATGTTTTTTTCAGCCAGTTTCTTTGAACCTAGCCAAAGCGAGATCGACTCGAAGGTATCCCATGGATCACGCTCACCGTTGCCGCTGTCGGCTACGAGCGCGAGGTCAAGTCGCGTCACCCGGATATCACCATTCTTTGCTTCGAGGGAAAGCTCGGCCACCGGGACGTCGCTTGATCCTTCGGTGATGTCCATATCGTCAGCCTCGATGATCATGACGTCAGCGAGCTCACCCTCTCCGCGCAACACCACTCCACCACTACCACCGGGATTGGTTGGTGTCGTAGGATTGGTTGGGTTGGTAGGAGTAGTGGGGGCGGCAGCCCGCAGCGCATTGGCCTTTGCAATACTAGAAGGACCAAAGATGCCAGTCGGAGCAGCAAGACCGTTAGGGACTAGGATGTCACTACGATACTTCGCTTGAAACTTCGAGACAGCAGCTGCAGTAGCAGGACCATAATAAGTGGTCTCACTCCCGGGAGCGCCGGCGCCACTGAGCGCTACGCGTGTATCGACATCGCTGTTAAGGAAGCGCTGTAGTTCACGTACCGCTTCGCCAGTAGCACCCAGCGAAAGCGAGGTGTACCACGTATAGGCTGGTAGGGTGGTGCCTGGGGTGGTGGGCACGCTGGTGCCCTGAAGGACAGCAATACGCGCCAGGATCTCATTAATTAAGGCCTGAAGTTCGGTGTTGGTAGTAGCTTGCGCTTGGGCTGGCAGTGGAGTACTGCCGAGTACCGTGAGCGTCATGAGTCCAGCTACCACACCATGTCGCCAGGAAAAGTGTTTGATGGTGTTCATAGTCATATAATTGTTGATGTAATGTACGTCGTGCGGTCACTACGAGGTAGTGGTAGCAGGCAGACCAAGGGTGCACCGTATATCTGCCCGTACTCTCATTAAGACACCCGAGTACGGAAAATCTCACTCTATACTGATGTGAGATTTTGGGGCATACTGTGTCTTAACCTATGGAGGAGTCGATCAAAATCTTCGAGCGCTTGTACGATGAGTACGTTGATATGATATTTCGCTACCTCGCCGGGCGCCTTGGCGACCGAGAGCGTGCGAAAGAACTGACCCACGAAGTTTTCGTGCGGCTATGGTCGCAGCTCCAAAAGGGAGAGACGATTGTCTATGAAAAAGCTTTTCTCTACACGATTGCTAAACGTCTTTTCATCAACGAAATTCGGACCCCCGAGCGGCAACTTTCGCTTGATACCTTAAGCGAAGAGCACGACTTCGAGCCGAGAGACGGAGAAGCAACCCCCGAAACTGTCGCCGAGTTCACCGAAATATGGCGCCATGTAACGCAGCTGCCACCCGCCGCGCAAGAACTTCTGCGGCTGCGCTATCAAGACGGCCTCAGTGTGCAGGACATCGCTCATATCTACGACGCCCGGGAAAATGCCGTCTCGATGCGCCTACAGCGTGCTCTCACTGCCCTGCGGCATATTTATTCACCACCCACGAGCCCAACACCATGAACCACCCCCCCGAACATAACGCATTAGAAGATTCACTCCGCGCGCAGCGGCCTACGGCTGAACTCGTGCCCACAGAGCGCGCCGAATTAAAGGCGTCACTCTTAGCCCATGCCCGCTATCATGAGCGGGCGGTAGCAGGCGTGATAGCGCCCACATCTTTTGTTCGACGTTGGTTTGTAGGTGGCACTATGGCTCTGCCACTCCTCTTGCTTGCAGTCACTGGCGCTGAGGCGGGACGCAGTGCTCCTGGCGAACTTCTCTATCCCGTGAAGCTCAGCATCATCGAACCTATCGAACTGGCACTATACCACTCCGAACTCTCACCGATTGAAACACAGGTGCTACGACTCGAACGTCGTCTTATGGAAGCGAAGGAACTCACGGCATTACAGGAGCATAATGACGAAGCCTCAGCTGACATGGTGGCGGGGCTTAATGAACACACCGACACACTGATTGAGGAGCTCACCGGGAACGACGCACTCCTGGTAAGCACCAGCACGCTCGCTTCACTCGACCGTGCCTCGGCTTTGATCGCGGCCCACGAAGAGCTTTTGGAGAACCATACTACTGCGGCTGATTCGGTAACTCTTGAGAATGCGGCCGATGCTCTTGAATCAAGCCACGAAGCGGCAGTAGCTGATTTGGAAGAAGCGGGGGCAACCACTACCCTTACTGCTTACGTAGCCGACTCACTGCACGACATTGACGTTGAACTCGACAGCGACGACCACAGCTCGTCCACGGTCTCTCGCGTCGAACAATACCTTACCGAAGCCGATGATGCCCTTGCGGACGGAGAACTGCGTGAAGCACATGACTTCATTTCTGACAGCCAGCAACTTCTTCTCACCGAGTCCTACCTAGAGGGTATGGCAGAAGATGACGCTTCACTACCTAACTAAGGAACCCCGTTGGTTAAGAATAGGTGTTACGTAACTTGTTATATAACAAGTTACGTAACACCTAGCGGGAACTGTTAGGCGGCGCGGTGACGTTCGAGGAGAGTGAGGCGGACAAAGGCGCGGGCAAATGATACACCTACTGTCAGGATAACGAGCGTGGCAAGAATGGTCAGGAATTCCCCACTTGAAAAGGCGTGCTGAAAGGCACCAACCACAAAGTACGGAAGTTCCAAAAGTGGCGTCGAGAGCGCGTTGTCGGTAAGGGCCGTGACATGGACCAAACGACCAAAGAGGGCGAGGGCCGCGCCAAAAAGAAAGCCTTGCCAGAAGAAACGGTGCTCGGCGATCGAGAGCATAAAACTCACGTACACGCGGTACATAATGCGACGATGAAGACGTTTATTGACGGTTTCCATATGCCTTGTATAACGCCAGCTGGTTTGCAAAGGTTACGCTTTTTTATAAAAGCGTCTCTGCCTCCCTTCCTTTTAACGCCTTCCGAAACGCCGCCTTGGCGCGGTGGATGCGCGCCTTTACCGTCCCCTCATTTTCACCAAGCGATTCCCCAATGTCGCGGTGGGACCAGCGCTCGAGGTAGTGAAGGCGCAGCACCTCGGCAAACCCGCCCGGCAGGCGGGCGAGCACCCGCTCGATGCCGTCGCGGTCCATATTGACCACGGTGAGATTTTCCTCGACCGCGATGAATTCCATGAACTCGGGATCAGTAGAGAGAAAGCGCTCCCCTTCTTTGCGGAGCTTCTGGTAGCGAGTAAAGGCAGTATTGAGAAGAATGCGGTAGGCCCAGGAAGAAAACGATGCCCCGGGCTGCGGCGTAAAGGAATCGGCCTTGACGTAAATTTTTACAAAAGCGTCTTGCACCACTTCTTCTACATCCCGCTCGTCGCGAATGATGCCGCGGACCTTGCGCACAAAGGGTGCCTCGTAGCGCTCGACGATAAAGGTAAAGAGCCAGGGCTCGACCCGGCTACGAGAAAGGAGCTCCTCGTCGGAGAAATCGCGGGGGGAATCGGTTGAAAGACCGAACATATATGGTAGTATCGGACGCGTTATCCAGTTACCTCTGCAGACTCATTATATGGCCATCCTCAGTTATAACGAAATCACTCCGAAAAAGGTCATCATTTTTAACGGTGAGCCCTGCCTGGTGCTTTCCTACCACGTTTTTCGTAAGCAGCAGCGTAAGCCGGTGAATATTACGAAGCTCAAGGGCCTCAAATCCGGCCGAGTAGTCGAAAACACCTTCCACGTCAATGAGACCGCCGAGGAAGCGGACCTCGAGAGCCGCACTGTGACCTTTATCTACAAAAAACCGGGCGAGTACTGGTTCCATACAGCAGGCAAGCCAGCAGAGCGCTTTGCGCTCGGCGAGGAGCTGATTGGTGAGCAAGGCCAGTTTATGAAGGAACGTAACGACTACGACGCAGTAGCGTTTGATGACGAGATTATCGGGCTCAAGTTCCCGATCAAGGTGGAGCTCAAGGTCAAAGAGGCGATGGACGCCGTGAAGGGCAACACCTCATCGAGCGCTCAAAAGGAAGTCACGCTCGAAACCGGTGCGACCATCATGGTACCGATGTTTATCGGTGAGGGCGACGTAATCGCTATCAATACCGAAACTGGGCTGTACGCTGAGCGAGTGAGCAAGAAGTAGCCGCACTTAAACTCTAAACGCAGCGAGGGCGCCGCTTACGCGGCGCCCTTTAGCTTGAGAAATGGGCCCAGAGACCCAAAACTACAGCGATGCCAATGATACTGAGGAGACAGGCCAAAAGGATACCTCTGCTGGCAGCCGTCTTCTCGTTCATTAGCTTTTGCGGATCAATGCGGTGTACCACGTTCTTCTCCTTTCCGGGGCGGAATGTAGCATAATTTTTTGTATGCAAAAGGGGCCGTCGGGGTTTCATCTGCATATTCACAAAACGAATATATAGATGAGAGTGAGGTGAAGGACAGCCCCGATCAAGCCCATTCCGAAGATTCCCTTCATTGCGCTAAGATTGTCTTCATTCTTAGTCGAATTGTCTGAAGCAGACATGGTGAATCTCCCTCTGATTTTTGTACAAAAGCTTTGGGCGCCGAGACTGTTCTCGGCGCCCGCAACGGACTCAGGCGATCACGGGAAGCATCAGGGTCAGAATCGCCAGCCAACCGAGAAGCGACAGGCCAGCGATGACCCGTGCGGCGAGCGGCCAGGGCAGACGATCTGAGGGAGGCTTGACCAGCTCTCCCGGTTGATGAGAGCCCGCCAAAAGTTGAGCAGGCGTACGATCAGTCACGTCCTCCTCCTCTGATTTGGGACCATTCCCACAATTATTATACTGGCGCTAATACGGGCAGGTTGCACAACACCACACGCCGCGGGGCCCTAGGGCCCCGCGGCGTGTGGTGTAATATTCGCAATTGCTCGTTCTTTTGGACTTCGCTGTAATCTTAGTGCTGGATGTACGGCATGAGCGCCAAAAAACGGGCGCGCTTGACGGCCTTTGAGAGGTCGCGCTGCGCCTTGGCCGAAAGGCCAGTGCGACGGCGATTAAGGATACGGGCGTGCGGATTGACGAGCGCTCCAAGACGCGTCACGTCTTTGTAGTCGATGTGTTCGACCGGAGCCTTTTTATGAATGTTTGGTTTATCCATGGTAGTAAATTTCAATAATTAATTTTGCTATTTCGTGTTCGCATGAACATGTGACATACCTAGCGATGATTTTAACGTGGGGTACTGATCCAGATACAAGGCGCGAACAAGAAGAAGTGCGAGGTGTACGTAGGTGTACAGTGAGCATTTCTTCGCCGCGTAGAGCGCCGTAGATGGATTAGTAACGCGCGTTAAAACGGAATGTCCTCGGGATTGATTTCCTCGGTTGGATACTCTGGTAGCGCCGGGCCGCTACGATCATCCTGGGTACTGCTGCCGGTAGTACTCGCTGCGGCCGGAGCGCCTCCCCCACCACTACCGCCACGTGGGCCGAACTGGACCCGGTCAGCGACGATTTCGGTGCGGTACTGCTTATGGCCGTCTTTCTCCCAACTGCGTGTTTGGATGCGACCCTCCACATACGCGCTGCTACCTTTCTGCAGGTACTTGGCGACGGTGTCGGCCTGCTTTCCGAATACTACGATGTTGTGATAGTCGGTCTGCTCTTGACGCTTGCCATCACGGTCATTGAAGATGCGGTTGGTGGCGATAGAAAATGAGCAGATGTTCATCCCACTCGGGAGCGCCTTAAGCTCCGGGTCGCGGGTGAGATTGCCATAAATCATCGCTTTGTTGAGGTACATAGTGGGCGGTAACGTTAGGGGTAAATACCCCGCTATTATACCGATTCCTTCACCTCCTCGCCACGCTCGGCCACTACCACCTCTTCTACCACCTCGGTAGCAGCTACTTCAGGAATTACTTCAACCACCTCCTCTTCACTACCAATCGTGGTCACACGCTTTACCGCCAGTGACTCGTGGAAACGAAATGGTCGCGCCTCTTCTTCCTTGGTGAGGCGAACGAGCAAGTACCGGAGGAGTTCCTTATGAGCACCCAGGTACTCAGCGACACCCTCGAGGGCCGCCGGGGTAAGCCGGAAACGCACCCAACCGAAATAAGCGCTCTTGAAGTGGCGGTGCCGTCCTTCAAGGTACTTCTCAATTTCGTACGCGAGGTCAAATCGCTCGGCTGCTTCTTGATCAAAAATCGTCGCGCCGGCACGGGTGAGCTCACTAATGAGTCCCGCAACGACGGTAGCTACTTCCCCTTCAGCGACTGTTGGAAGTACGTGGAAGGCGAGCTCGTAGGCGACGGGTTCAATCCCGCCCTCTACTACCTCGGCCTCAGCCGCTGGCATGTTTGATTCGTCCATGTGTATGAACAACTACTACTAATAACGGGCACACCGTACCATGGGAGGGGCCAGGGCGCAAGGCGGCTCGCCGCCGCCTTGCGCCCTCTTCGTGCTACCATTGGTAGCACCTCGCCTATGTTTTCGCGCTCTACTATTATCCTGTGTGGCCTCCTTCTCGTTACCCTCGTGGGGGTCCTGGGCTACCGTGAATACCGGCACCAAAGTACCATCGAACTTCTCCTTAACGAGCGGCAGTTTTTCATGGGTGAATACGGCTCATCAAGCGCCGCCCTACAGCGTGAGCGTGAGCTCGCGAGTTCAACCAGTGCCACCCTCGCCATCACGATGGCCGATCTTCACGCTGCCGAAGAAGCGCTCGAGCGAGAGAAGGACCGCAACGACGACTTTGAAGACGAGCTACGGGAACTCGCGGGCACCGTGGGTATGCTCGACAAACTCGCCAAAACCGACGAGGAGCTCCTCCAAAAATACTCAAAGGTATACTTCCTCAACGAAAACTATATTCCGACCCGCCTCACCCAAATTCCCGAAAGCTACATCCTGCCCGGCAAAAAGGATCAGTACTTCCACGCCTCAGCTTATAAATATTTAAAGCGTCTCTTAGATGCTGCAGAAGACGACGGCATTGACCTCAAGGTGGTCTCGGCCTATCGCTCGTTTGACGAACAGAATGAACTGAAGGGCAGCTACACACAGCAGTATGGGAGCGGCGCCAACACCTTCTCGGCCGACCAAGGCTACTCTGAACACCAACTTGGCACAACCATCGACTTTACCGATGCCACGACCGGGGGCGCCTTCGCCAGCTTTGCCAACACAGAAGCGTACCAGTGGCTCATCAAAAACGCTCATGAATACGGCTTTGTCCTCTCCTATCCCCAAGGCAATGCGTACTATATTTTCGAGCCGTGGCACTGGCGCTTTGTGGGACGCAAACTCGCTGGTGACCTTAAAAAAGACAACGCCAACTTCTACGACTGGGACCAACGAAAAATTGACGAGTATTTGGTAAATACGTTTGATTAAACACAAAGGGGACGCAACCTGAGGCTGCGTCCCTAGCCATCATCTTCGCTCCTCTTTTGGTTTAGCATCGCGAGCGCCACCGCTTCGCTTGTTTCTGTGTAGTCAAGCATACAGCCAGTTAGATCCACGGAACATTGAGCACACTCAAGGTCATCACACATCTGGTAACGCCACAGATGCCACGTACCATTCCCGTTCTGGGAAAGGTGCATACCTTCGTGTTCAGCTGGCAACTGGCAGGTCACCGACTCCTCGAAATTGGCAACTGGCCAGTCGTCACAGACGTGGTCGCAGATTCTGCACATTGCTGCCTCCCTTTTCTCTCACACCCTACCAAACTACCGAAGTCTGTACAACTGGACAGCATTCTCCTGTAACTGTTCCTCTACCACCTCCTGTGGCAAGCTTTTAATGGTAGCAATCGCTTTCACTACCTCCATCACATGGAGCGGTTCACAGCGCTGCCCACGATACGGCACTGGCGCCACAAACGGACAATCGGTTTCGGCGTGCATGAGGTCAAGCGGCACCGCTCGCACCACCTCTTCATAAGCTTTAGCAAATGTAATAACGCCGGTGAAGGAAACGGTGAAGCCAATATCGAAAAACTGCTTGGCCTGTTCGTACGTACCCGCAAAGAAGTGCACATTGCCCGGCACGACGGCATGTTCCCGCAAAAGTATGAGCACATCTTCATACGCACTACGGCCGGTCGGCGTCGGCATGCCGGGCCTAGGATCGCGCGTGTGAATCATAAGCGGCAGTCCAAGTTCATTCGCAAGAGCAATCTGCGCGACAAACGCCGCTTCTTGGAGCTCGTAGGTACTAGCGTCACAGCGATAGTAATCGAAGCCACACTCACCAATACCCACTACCTTAGGCGAGCGCGCGAGCGCGCGGTAATACTCGCTATTAAATACTTCACCCTTTGAGGTAAAGGGTGCGCCGCCCACGCCGATCTCTTCTTCATCGTGGTGCTGTGGCACTGTCTGAATCGGATGAAGCCCCACAATCGTCCAGACATTCTCGTGAGCTTCGGCAATTTCCACCGCTATCTTACTCGTACTTTGCTTGGTACCGACATTTATGTGCGCCACCCCTGCACTGCGCGTTCGCTCTAAAACTACCTCCCGATCATTATCAAACGCCGCTAAATTCACATGCCCATGCGTGTCGATATAGCGATAGGCCATAGACTAAAGTTAACACATTTTTGACTCATCCAAACCCTTCGGTTAACCGAAGGGTTTGCTATTATACTGGTATGGTCAACGTATCAAAAAACCAACTCGACCCTAAACATCTTGCCACGCTATTCTCGCAACTGAACACCATTGTGAGCAGACTTAATGAGGTACAAGCAGATGCATTTCTTACTGAATTGCTCGGCCCAGAAGAGCGAATAATGCTTGCCAAACGACTTGCTACGATCATTATGTTACACGAGGGATACAGCCAGTACCGAATAGCAGAATCATTGAAGCTTAGTGGCAGTACCGTAAGTGCAATTACTGAACGGTATCATCGAGGCGACTTTAAGCGAATACATACCCTCTTTAAAAAGGAGCCAGTTACTTTCACTGATTTTATTGAGACGTTAGATCAAGTGCTCCACTTGGGCTTTTTGCCAAGGAAGTACAGCGCCCGGGACCGTTGGAAATTTCTTAAGCACTAGATAAAACCTTCGGTTAACCGAAGGTTTTCAGCAGCTTAGTTGTGTGATAAAAAGACTTGTAAATAAGAGTCGTAACTGGTGAAGTCACCGTACCAGTGGTCGACCTCGTGGGTGGTCACAAGCGTGATATGCGGACAGCGAGCAGCGATAGTCTCGGCGGTTGGGGCGTAGGCTGCGGTGGGGTCTGCTTCGTTGTGGAAAGCGATAGCAGGAATAGCAAAACTCTCGACGGGCGACCAATCATGCTCAAATAGTCCCGTGCTGGCCATCTCAAAGGGGATACCGAAGAAGACACAGCGGGCGGGCGCCAGAGCGCCCGCCTTGACCGCAATGAAGGTGAGGAGCGACCCAGCCGATTTGGCACACACCACTAATTCACTTCCCTCCGGTACTGCCGCCACGGCTTCGCGCAAGCGCTCTGTCTCGCGAGAAAAATCAATGTTGGGAGCACCGTTCTCCCAGTGCTCATACTGGTGATTGATCACTTGATCAAACCGCGGGCCGTAGTGCTCGGCTATCGCCTCGCCCCAAGCTTTGTTCTTGAGACTATTTCCAGGTAATACAAGAAGGACACGCATATTGTTATTTTTTATCTTCTAGGCGCGGGAAGAGGTTTGCCGGTTTTTTATTTTCACAAACAGCACGCACGATGGCCGCTGCGGTGGTTGGCATAAAGGGCGCAAGGTACGTTGCTACCGTGTACAGATTTTGAACGAGGCGTGCAATTATTTCTTTTGCTTCAGCCACTTCCCCCTCGTCGTTCGACTTAATTTTTTTAAATGGCTCGGTGGTCTGGATGTGTTCATCAGCTTTTTGAATATGCTCAAAAATCCGATCGAGAGCGGCCTGGAGATTGTACGCAGAAAGCAGCTCCTGGTAAGAAGATTCAGTTGGTTCGTCTACCACTGCGACCGGTGCTTCTAGATGGGTTTCCGCCATTTTCATTACGCGGGCTACGATGTTGCCGAGGCCGTTTACCAAGTGGGCGGTATACCACTCATCAAGGCGCTCCCAGGTAATGTCAGTGTCTTCAAACGGATGCACGTGACGCAACAGGAGGTAGCGCGTCGCGTCGGTACCATAACGGGCAGTGAGCTCATAGGGACTAATGACGTTCCCAATTGATTTACTCATCTTCTGTCCAGCGGAGGTAATAAAGCCGTGGTAGACCACCTGGTCAGTGGCCTTTACGCCGGCACTCTTTAGCATCGCCTGCCACATGATGGACTGGAAACGCACCTGATCCTTCCCGGCCATTTGCAGTGTCTCACCATCCGTCCAAAACTTCTTGAAAGTTCCTTCTGCGTCGTCGGGCCAGCCGAGGGTACTGATGTAATTGGTGAGGGCGTCAAACCAGACGTACATCACTTGCTCGTCGTCGCCGGGTACGGGGATTCCCCAATCAAGTCGCGCGCGGTTGCGACTGATACTAAAGTCTTGAAGACCCTTCTTCACAAAGGTTATCGCCTCTTCGCGACGCCACTCGGGCAAAACAACACCAGGCTGCTCTAGATATTCCTCGAGGTAAGCCTGATACTTAGAGAGCGCAAAAAAGTAGTTTTCTTCCTCGACCTCTTCGACTGGCTTGCCGTGAATAGTGCAACAGCGGTTTTCGTCGAGCTCGTCTTCCTGATAGTAGAGTTCGCAACCGACACAATAAAGACCCCGATAACTTTTTTTGTAGATATCACCCTGCGCAGCACAACGCTGCCAGATCGCCTGAGCAGCAGCTTTGTGTTCAGGATCAGTAGTGCGGATAAAGCGGTCGTAGGAAAGGTCGAGGGCCGCACCGAGTTTTTTAAATTCGCCAGCGTAATGGTCGACGTAGGCTTGGCGGTCTTGCCCGGCGCGGTCAGCTACTTGGGCGATCTTCTGGCCATGCTCGTCAGTACCGGTGTTAAAAAAGACTTCGTGACCCTCTGAGCGAGAGTAGCGCGCGAGCGCGTCCGCCTGTAATATCTCGAGCGCAAATCCGATATGGGGATCGGAATTGACGTACGGCAAGGTGGTGGTGAGGTAGCGGGGCTTCATAAAAACCTACTTTAGCACTCCGCCGATAAAAGGGGTAGGCCTAACCGCGCAAGCGCGCTAACAGGTCGACGACTGCCACGCGCTCTTGCTCGCCCGTGTCGCGGTTACGGATGGTGACCGTATCTTTATGGACCGGGTTCTCTTCACCGAGCGTATCGAAGTCAATGACGATGCAGTACGGCGTGCCGATCTCATCCTGGCGGCGGTAGCGCTTGCCGATGTTGCCATTGTCGTCCCAGGTGATGTTCCCAAACTCTTTCTTGAGCGCGAGGAACACTTCACGCGCTTTCTCAACGAGCGGCGGTTTATTTCGAAGGAGGGGAGAAACACAGGCGCGGTACGGTGCGAGGTGGGCGGGCAGCTTTAAGTACGTTCGTACTTCCCCACTCATTTCGTCTTCGGTGTAGCCCTTGGCAATTACCGCGAGAACCGTGCGGCCAAGACCAAAGGTAGGCTCCATCACATGCGGAATAAACTTCTCGTTGGTTTCTGCGTCAAGGTAGCGCATGTCAACGCCACTTTTTTCCATGTGATTTTTGAGGTCGTAGTCGGTGCGGTAGGCAATACCACCAATTTCTTTAAATCCAAACGGGTACTTAAAATAGAAGTCCATCGTACGCTTGCTGTAGTGGGCGCGGTCCTTCTCATCGAGTTCAACTTCCTGGTAGTCCTCAGGTGAAAAGCCCAGTGTCGCAAACCAGCGGTGGTACTCAGCACGCCACGCCTCAAACTGCTCCTCCCACTCACTCGCTTTGATAAAGTATTCAAACTCCATAATCTCGAGCTCACGTACGCGGAAGATAAAATCGCGAGCAGCAATTTCGTTGCGGAACGACGTCCCAATCTGAGCAATGCCAAACGGCAGCTTGGGAGCAAAGCAATCAAGAATATTTTTGAAATTGGTGAACATTCCCTGGGCGGTCTCGCCACGCAGGTACGCCAGCGATTCGTCATTCGCCACCGCGCCCATGTACACCGGAAAGAGGAGGTTGAATACCTTGGGCTCGGAAATTGGATTACCTTCAGGACTTACCACACCATGCTCCTTGAGCTTCGCGCCCAACTCCTCAAGTGATAGCCCCTCGGCACTATGTCCCGCCTCCTCAAGCAAGTGGTCGGCGCGATAGCGCTTTTTTGTTTTTACGTCTTCCACTAAGGGATCATGGAAGGTGGTCGTATGGCCCGACGCTTCCCACACTTTAGCACTCGAAATGTTTGAAGCCTGAATCCCGTACATGTCGGTACGATCGTCAACAAACTGCTTCCACCACAGCCGCTCGATATTTTTCTTGATAGCGAGACCTAAGGGGCCGTAGTCAAAGGTACCAGCAAGGCCTCCATAAATTTCACTGCCTTGAAAGATAAAACCGCGTCGCTTACACAGCGACACGATTTTCTCCATCACATTAGAGTCTTTATTATTCATAAGCAGACAGTAAAGTATTTTGGTAAGGCAAACGTGGGCAGTCTCTAACGTGATCAATGGTGGTGTGCGACCTATTCACTCCCCTCCTCGCCTACCACAATGCCACTTTTGCTATCAAAACCAGCTTCCCCGGAGAGCTCGGCAGTGATAGGCGAGGCTTCGGCTCGCAAGGGAGCACCGGTAAAGCGGTCGGTGGCCGTAAATTCTTGCCGGTTCATCATAACGGGGGTGGTGCCAACTTGCAACAAACCGGGCGTAAAGGCTACTTGGAAGGTGAGCATTGCCTGCTCGCGCCCCTTCATTTCGCCAATTAACCAACGCAGCTCCTTATTGACCGGATTAAACTCTACCTTTCCTGGACCCTCATAGGTATTTACCCAACGAATGTACTGCGGTAGCGAGGCGGTTAATACTGCCCCCGAAAGATCGTTGGCACCGGCGGTCGCGGCCAGCGTGAGCGTGTAGAGGGTTTCCTTATTCACCTGTGGCGGCAAGGGACCAGCCAGGTGATCAATTTGGCGTTCTACTGACACCATTGATGAATAACGTACTGACGCCTTAGCCGCCCCGATAAGTTCTTCGGCAACGCTTGACTCGCTCACTCGCCGCGCATAGACAGTGGTATCGAGGTCGAGCGTAGCAGTACGCGCGTCACGATCGCTTCCTAGCTTAAAACGAAATTCACGCTCTTCACCAGGCAACACCTTCGCAAGTTCGGGCGAACCAGACACTTCCCACCGCAGCGTTTTGGCTACCGAGTCGTAAAAGCCATGATTAACTTCAAGACGTGATTCATCAAACGCACTACCCGTCGGTGCCACACGAACATTCATGTCGTACACCGGCACCGCGTGGGTGTTGGTTACGGTGATAGTTACCTCAGTGGCACCGCCAGAAGGAATAACAGCGTCGCCATCACGGTCACCATTCACTACTACCTCCACACCAACAAACGGCTGTTCGACTGTGAACGTCGCGGCGGTCTGGGCTAAGACTGAGCCAACGATAAACTGGTTGTCACTGCGCGGCGTACCAGCCTGGAATCGAATAAGGAACGATTCTTCAGAGAGACCGCTCGCAACGCCACGAATCGTAATTGACTGCGTACCCTTAGCAGCCAATTCCTTGAGCGTCCAGCCGTTGTCGCGGTAGTCGGCAGCAGGTTCGGTGCGCACGATGCGGAAATTTTCTGGGTAGGTAGCATTTACGTAGACATTTGATAGCGGGGTCTCGGCATTGGACTGGACAACGAGTTTTACATCAAATTCCTGTCCGGCAGATACCTTCTCGATACTTTCTACCCGCAGAATGAGAGGCGATGAGTTTACCGTCACCTTGTAGGGTTCAGCGCGCTTAAAAAATGTTCCGTTACTCCCCGTCACCCGATAGTCAACCGCAATTTCAATAGTCTTTTCTTCATTCTCCTCACCAAAGATCGCTGCGTTAACGGGGATAGCGCGCGACGTTCCCGACGGAATAGGTTCGAGTTGAATCCGTTCTTCAAAAAGATCGCGTGGATTTTCTCCGGCCGACTTGGTCCCTGATGGGTAATTAATAATGAGCGTAGCGCCTTCAATAGCCACCGGATTTTGGTTGTCGACAGTGACACCGAGAGTAAGGACGTTACCGCCCGCAATAGCGAGCGGTCCGGCTACAGTAAGGGAAATGTTGCGACCGGAAATTTGATTGCTACCAAATATAAGATAGAGGCTTGAGCCGACAAGCGCGAGTACAAACACAGCGATGCTCGCGAGAAGGATGTACGTACGATACGAGCGCCGCCGCTTCTCTGACGAAGCAACGATCTCGGGGGTGATTGGTACGCCAATCGGCGCCACAGGGGTGACGGATGGGGAGGCAACTGGGGCTGGGGTGATGTTCGCCCAACCACGCGCTACATCAAACGCCCGTCCAGCACTAAAGCCAGCGCGCGGCGTAGTCGGCCCACCATCAGCCGGGGCGCGTTCATACAAGCGTTCGCGGAGGGCATCAAGGCGTTCTTTGTCCTTAAAATCGGGCATTGGGATCAGTATAGCACTCACTCGCCTCCTCCAAAAAACTTCAGAGTGCTGCGCTGTAGACGGCATAGCGCCGGCTCTGCAACGAAAAATGCATAACTCACTCCGTTCAAACAATGCATTTTTCTGCACGCCGGCCGTATGCCGTAGCTACCGCTCCGCAATGAAGTTTTTTGGAGGAGGCTCGCTCGTGGATGGTTTCGAATACAACGGCGGTTTTATAGGCAGCTCTGTGCACAGTAGAAACCCCTCTCGCAGTGGCTTTTTTGCTGTGTCCTCGCTCGTGTGCGGATTAGGATGTATACACTTTTCTGCTCCGCCACCGTATACCGTAGCTACCGCTCCGCAATGAAGTTTTTGAAGGAGGCTCGCCCGTGGATGTTTTTAAGACAGCGGCTCATTTTTTAATTAAAGATGGCTGTGGGAGATGGCACTTTCGAGTTGGAGAGAGAGGCGGGCCAAATGGTCGGGGCAAGCCAGCGTGGGAGCAAGGGCGAGATCGGCGACACGCAAGGAGGCGGGGAGTGTCTCAAGTGCTACGTAGCCAAGTTGAGCGAGAAAGTGCATGTGGATGTAGGCATCAAGAAAGGGGCGGTCGGGGGTAGGCCGTGCGAGCATGGCGAGCGCGGCCTCCACAAAGTCGTACACACTCGGCATCGGCTCTTCACCACGGGCAAAGCGGCGCACGAGTTTTGTAAGGGCAACAATACTCCCACGCGCTGTACGCTCATCAGCGAGGGCGTAATAATTCAAGAGCGCTTCCACACTCCCCACCCGCCATCCCGACTTGCCGCGGATGAGTGAGACGCGCACCCGCGTAAAGTCCTGGAGGGCGCTGCGCTGCCGACTTCCCTCTTTGCGAACCCCCCGCGCCTGCGCATAAAGCATGCCACCATCGCGCGTAAAGAGAAGAAACGAGCGGTCGGTCGTATTGCGGTCGTAGGTACCACAGACAATCGCTTCGGTGGTATACGTCGAGTAGGACATGTGAAGGGTGAATGATTAAGGAAGAAAAATGAAAAAATTCATTCTCTTCCTTTCGCTACGTTCGTTTTACCAGACTCACCACAAACGAGTATTCGCCGGCAGCGATCGTGGCTCCTTCGGTAGGAGCAAAAACAAGGTCGGCAGCGCCTACCGTCTTCATGATAGTGTCACGGGAACGTTCGATAAGCGCTTGGCCTTCGGGTGAAGTGCCGATGGTGAGTACAACTCGATCCGCGGGCGCTAGGCCATTTTCCTTGCGCTGCTCTTGCACCCCGCGCATAAATTCACGCACATTCCCTTCAGCAATCAGTTCGGGTGTGAGCGTGGTATCGAGCTTCACGACTGCGCCACTGCGCACCTCTTTCACATTGACCTCATCTTTAATAATGGAAACCAGCTCTAGAGGTAGCTCAAGAGCTAGCTCCAAGGTCGCGAGGGGTTGGCGCACTTTGATGCCGGCCTTGGTGCGCAGCTCAAGCGCGATCGTCACCTGCTGCCGCACCACCGCCATCGCTTCAACAAGCTCACTATCTACTTCCCCGCCTTTCGGCCACGCGCCAAGGTGCACACTTTCTGCGTCATCTTCAGCTTTCACCGCTTGCCAAAGGTACTCAGCATAAAATGGCATGACGGGGGCCATGACGAGCGCGAGCGTCCGGAGCGTGTGGCGGAGGGTCGCGAGTGCCGCCTGCTTGTCGCGCTGATCATCACTCTTAAATCGGTCACGCGAGCGCCTCAGATACCACACCGAAAGATCGTCAATAAAGTCAGCGATGGGACGAGTGGCGCGATCGAGTTCGTAGGCTTTATAGCCAGCCTCGCTTTCAGCGACTAGCTGATTCAGACGCGCTATGATCCAATGGTCGAGTACGTGGGTGGGGGTGTCGCTTGCTTTCGTACTATCGGCATAGAGCTCGTACATAGCCAGTACGTTGTGGAGGCGACCGATGTTTTTGCGCTGCTGCTCGAGCACTTCTCTTTCTGAGAAACTCAAATCTTCCCCCCGCACTACTGGCGAGGTGAGGAGGTAATACCGAATTGCATCAGCCCCCACTCGGTCAGCTACTTCCATTGGGTCAGGGTAGTTACGTAATTTTTTACTCATCTTCTTACCATCCTCGGCCATCACGAGGCCATTTACAATCACATGCTCGTACGGCGACTTTCCAAACAATGCCGTACCCAGCACAATCAATGAATAGAACCAGCCACGAGTTTGATCAAGCCCTTCAGCAATGAATTGCGCTGGGAAGTATTCTTTGCCAAACTCCTCTTCCTCACACGAAAATGGATAGTGGTGCTGGCCATACGGCATCGATCCCGATTCAAACCAACAGTCGAACACATCAGGGACGCGCACGAGCTTCGTGCCGTCCTCATCAAACACCTCATACTCGTCGATGTATGGACGATGGTAGTCGAGCAGGAAATTATCATTATGAGGGAATGGCACAAAAGTTAAGGAGCGCACTTCCGCATTGTCCATATAACGACTGGTGTCGTGAATGTAGAGCGCCTGGGCGATATCTGCACCGCTCGCCGCGCACTCAAGGGCGAACAATACGCCACCGTGGCTTATTACAAGAATTTTCTTGTTTTTATACTGCGCTTCAACATCAAAAAGGAACTGCGCCGCTCGTGTTTGCGCGTCGCGGCGATTCTCTTGATCGTCAAAGTGCTTTGTAAAGCGCCCTTCCCAATCTCCGTACTGTTGGTTGTAGTGATCCCATACGCCGCCTTCAAAAGCTGCGCCGGTTTTGACCTCACCAATACGCATATCCGCTACAACAGCATCTTGGTCGAGGCCAAGTGCGGTTGCCACCATCTGAGCAGTCTCTCGCGTGCGCTGGTAGCCAGAGTGGATGATGAGATCAATGCCCAAATTTTTTAGTGTCGCAATCGTATGTGTGACTTGCTCCCTGCCCTTTTCAGTCAGCCCGTCGACAGTTTCCGGATCAGCACTAATGACACCTCGCACGTTACTCTCACTTTCCCCATGACGCATAAGCACGTAGGTATTGCCGCTTTTGCGCGTACGCTGCTGCAATTCTGAAAGCGAGCCAAATACTTTGTACTGCCCGGTGACGGGATTCTTCCAAATCGGAAGGGGTGCACCCCAATAGCGCTGGCGCGACACGGCCCAGTCGCGAACACCTTCAAGCCACCGCCCAAAGCGGTTGCTGCCGACGTGCTCGGGCACCCACTTTACGGTGTTGTTGGCCGCTACCAGTTCATCGCGAATTTTTGTCGCCTCCACAAACCACGAGGTCGTCGCGTAATTGAGGAGCGGTGTATCACAGCGCCAACAGTGTGGGTAACTGTGCGTGATGTTTTCTTTTTTAAATACTTTCCCTAACTCTTGGAGTTTTTTCAGCACCTCGATGTCGGCGGCTTTGTGGTCGACTCCGGCTTCATCGTCGTCTTTTGGCTTTACCAGTTGCCCCGCAAAGTCGGTGACGAAGTCCTTGAAGTGCCCGCTCTCATCGACATGGTGCGCGATCGGTACGCCGTGGACTTTCGCAAGCTGCATGTCCTCTTCACCATAAGCTGGTGCGAGGTGAACCGCCCCCGTTCCCTCTTCGCCAAGCTCCACGTAGTCGGCGTGATAGATTTTCCAGGCTTTATCCTTCCCTTCAAACTCCTGTTTTTGCCAATAGTCGAAAGGTGGTTGGTAGGAGCGGCCTACGAGGTCCGCGCCTTTCATTTCTTCTACCACTTCACCCTCAATCGCTCCCAGCACTGCCGCTACTCGCTCCTTAGCTAGGATGATGTGTTCAACTTTTCCTGCTTCACTTTTAATTTTTAATTTATTGTACTTAAAATCCTTATGTACTGCCGCCGCCATATTGCCCGGGAGCGTCCAGGGGGTGGTCGTCCACACCAGGAGACTCGTGTCAGTTGCGTTACCAGTGTCATCAAGAAGCGGGAGCTTCACTGTTACGGCGATATCTTTGATGTCTTTGTACCCCAAGTTCACTTCAAAGTTAGATAGGGTTGTGCCGCAGCGCGGGCAGAGGTGCATGGTCTTAAAGCCTTCGTAGACCAAGCCCTTCTTGTTGAGTTCTGAAAAGACCCACCACACACTTTCGGTGTAGGTGCTATCCATCGTCTTGTAGTCGTTCTGCATGTCGGCCCAGCGCCCCATGCGAGGCACTACCTTGGCCCAGTCGTCGGCGTACTCCATCACGGTAGCGCGGGCTGCTTCGTTAAAGTTCTTTACGCCGTAGGCTTCGATATCACGCTTGGTGGCGAGACCAAGTTTTTTCTCTATGAGGTTTTCAAGTGGTAGGCCATGACAGTCCCACCCCCAGGTACGCCTGACGCGGTAACCCTGCATCGTCCAAAAGCGCGGAATAGCATCTTTGATGGTACCGGCAAGAATGTGGCCGTAGTGCGGGGTGCCGGTTGCAAACGGGGGTCCATCGTAAAAAACAAAATCACCCTTCGGTGCTCCACCAGCTGGCGTCTCGATACTTTTATGAAAAATGTCGTGCTCTTCCCAAAACGCTTGGATTACCTCTTCGCGCCGGGCAACTTCGCTCTTCTCGACAACGTCTACCTCGACGGTGTCGTTCTCACGGCCATGTAATTTGCTCATATGAAATGAAGTTATGTATATCAGACATACTGGATATGACTATCCAGAAACATGCATATCAGGCATGTTTTTGCACTATACCACAAAGCAGACAGTCATAAAGCTACCCTCCATAGTACGATCGATCGTACTATGGGTACTACTCAATTTGGGTGACCATCTCCCCCACCTCCCCTCCGAGTTCAACTACAAAAGTACGCCGGCCAAGCACCTGCCCACGCTCGGTCTCGACACTACAGCGCCAGGTACCGTCACGCAAAATACTCGAGACTGAGTAGCCTCCGTAGCCACGTTTATTTTCACCCGAAATGGGATAGCCGATCCGAAAGCGTTCCTCCCACGCCCCCGTGTCTTCATTGAAATACTCCCAGCGGTGATAGACATCGGTATGGAGGCGTACGGGTGTATAGACACGCGCAAAGCAGTAGGCACCCTTCCCCGAGAGCGGTGTAAAACGCTGCGCGAGGAACGGAATGTCGGGCAACCAACTGTTTTCAGTCATGATGCGGTAGCTGCCGGCAGCAGTTTTTTCTACCGAATGATAGATATGAAGCTCGGTAAGCGAGAGCGGGATTGGCGGAATAACATTAAAGAAATAGAGACCGTTCATAAGGACGTAGATGCCACCCAGCATCACCACAATGGAGCGGATCTGCATGGTCACAAAATTTGGAATAATCCGGACGAGTAGCTTCACCACGCCGGTGATAAGCAGGAGCGCTAAAAAGCCAGACGCCACAAAGACGACATCACCCATGTAGCCGGATAAGAGCGGCACCACCATCACCAGGTAGGCAAAGGTGCCGATGAAGTAAAGAGCGAGGTGGAACAATAGCCGGTTGCTGCGCTTGACGATAAACTCGTTACCCAGCACGACAGAAATAATGAGGAGGAAAAACGGCGCGCTCACGAAAAAGTCGCCGGAACGGCCGTAGAAAATGAGCATACCCGAGAGGAGACCGCCGAAAGAATACTGCATGAGATACGGCATGCGTAATTCAAGAAAAGCAGCCGCCCGGTCACTAAAACGCCCGGCCACGCCCGCGTAAAAAAGAAGGAGTGAGGACGTGGCGAGCACCACATAGGTGAGGAGAATGAGATTGTCGACCAGACTATCAATCTGATTGAGCAGGATGAGGTCGGTCAAAAACCCAAAGACGAAAGCGAGCGAAAGAAAGTGCTTGCGCACAAACCACACCGACCGATGTTCAAGGATTCTCTGCGGAAGCATAGGCGTATTGTACCGTACGGTGGTACGAAAAAGCCCGGACCCCAAAGGGGTCCGGGCTTTTTCACCCACTGCATTAAATACGTATTTAATGCAGTGGGTGTTTCAACTTCTTTAGGCATGAGAAAAGCCGCCTCCTTTCTGGGGCGGCTCTACTAGAATTGACTGTCTGCGGCCGGGAGGAGCCGCGGTGAAGACTGTCCTCGAGGCGCCGAAGGCGGGCCTAGCGGACGAAGCGGATGCCAAAATTGTCCATTCAAGGTGTCCAGGGACAGGTCTCCCCACACGTAAATGTGCGGGGCGTACACGTCCACTCTTTATACTACACCCTCACCACACTTAAACAAACGATTCCGGGACCGGGTGCGAGAGACACATCTCCGTAATTTCACTTTTCACCGCCGCCTTCTTCCCCGCGTCATCTTTATGCCGCAAGGTCTCGAGCATCAGCTCGGCAAGGCGGGTGGCCTCTTTCTCTTTCATACCACGGGTCGTCATGGCTGGCGTACCAAAACGAATACCCGAAGGATCCATTGCCGTGCGGGTCTCGTCGGCGATCATGTTTTTGTTAAGGGTAATACCGACTTCGTCGAGCACCACCTCAGCGTCCTTCCCCGTCACTCCGAGCGAACCGAAGACATCAGCGAGGAGCAAGTGGTTGTCGGTACCACCACAGAGGAGTCGCACCCCTTCGCGTTTAAAGACCGCTTCCATGGCCTTAGCGTTTACGAGAACTTGCTGCGAGTAGATTTTAAAAGCGGGGGTGAGCGCCTCGCCAAAGGCCACCGCCTTGGCGGCTATCTGATGCATATGTGGACCTCCCTGCATGCCCGGGAACACCGCTTTATTAATACGTTTTGCGATATCCTCGTTTTCGCGGGTAAGAATCATGCCGCCGCGGGGCCCGCGCAGTGTCTTGTGGGTAGTGGTCGTCATTACGTCAAAGCCAGCATCAAAAGGATTTTTAAGCACCCCACCAGCGATGAGTCCGGCGATGTGCGCCATGTCAGCCACTGTGTACGCGCCCACTTCCTTAGCAATCTCAACAAATTTTGTGTAGTCGAGTTCGCGGCTATAGGCAGAAAAACCGGCGAGAATAATCTTGGGCTTGTGCTCGAGCGCCACGGCGCGCAGCTCGTCGTAGTCGATCTCCCCGGTGTCGACGTTCTTCATCTTGTAGCGCACAAAATTGAAGACTTTGTTGATGGCAGTCGTCGGGTGACCGTGCGTGAGATGACCACCATGAGAGAGGTCCATACCAAGGACCGTGTCCCCCGGCTCCATGAGCGCGAAATACATGATGACGTTGGCGGCCGCGCCACCGAGGGGCTGCACGTTCGCGTACTTCGCTCCAAAGAGCTGCTTGGCACGGTCGATGGCAATATTCTCGACAATGTCGGTGTACTGCTGGCCACCGTAGTAGCGCTTGCCGGGATACCCTTCTGAATACTTGTTGGTAAACACCGAGCCACTAGCCTCCAGCACTGCCCGCGAAACGTAGTTCTCGGACGGGATGAGTTCAATCCCCCGCGCCTCTCGCTCCTCCTCACCCGCGAGGGTAGCGTACACCTCTGCGTCTTGGGCCTTGATGAAATTGTAGTGTGACATGTTATTTATCGGTTATCACCACTGCCTAGTAACGTACCCCGCCTGCGGCGATCCTCAATCTTATCTAAATTTACTTGTGCTACGTCAGACAAGTTGACGTGCAGTTCTTTTGCCATGGCTGAAAGGTAAAAAAGTACATCGCCCAGCTCTTTCACTAGTTCCTCTGTGTCCTCAGCCGATAGAGCAGTGGGTGTAAACACGCCCTTGTCGCGCATCAATTTTTTTATCTTACTTACCACTTCACCGACTTCACCCGCTAGCCCAAGAGTAGGAAACAAAAAGTTGTTCCCCGCATCAGGGTACCGCCAGTATTCTGAAGTTTTTTGCTGGTAGAAATTAAATTCCATGACGAATAATTACTTACCCGTGCTGCCAAAGGCTTTGTCACCCCGGTCGGCTTCAGGCAACTCGTCGGCTTCGACCAGCTCCGGCTGCACGATCGCTTGGATAAGAATCTGAGCAACTTTGTTACCAGCCTCGAAGGTGTACGGAACGTCACTGGTATTGAGAAGCCCCACAAACACCTCACCGCGATAGCCAGCATCGATGACCCCACCAAGTGTTTTCAGCCCACCTTTATGCGCGATACCACTTTTGTCCCACACGAGGCCCACATGCCCTTCGGGAATAGCAAGCGCAATACCGGTGCGCAGTGATGCGCGTGCTCCTGGTGCTATGGTCACATTTTCAAGCGCACATAGATCGAGCCCGGCGTCAGTAGCGTGAGCAAACGACGGTACCTTCGCGTCGGGGTGAAGTTTTTTGATGAGAAGTTTCATACGTCCGGCAGTATAGCAAACTTAGGCTGACTCCAGTACCTCGCACGCTGCAGCGTGTACCAGCCCATGAATGACTTCCTTGCCCTTCAAGGCATTCCCTTCTGTACACGGGATAGAGACCCAGGTATTGAGGTCTGAAAGAAGCGCCTTCGCACATTCTTCAGCAGCCAGTTGATACTGTTCGTCTTTCTCTACTGTATCGAGCCCATCGCGGCCGGCGTCTTTTTCCATCAGCATTTTTCGCACCATAAATGGCACATCGAGGTACAAAATGGTGTCCGGGCGAGGCAGCCCGAAAATGGTGTGCTCAACATGGTCGTTCCAGGCTAGGAATTCTTTGAGTGCCGCCTCATTACCCACAATCTTGCTGCCCTGGTGGAGCATATTAGAACTCACATAGCGATCCAAAATAACCGTCGCCCCCTCCGTGAGCCACGCCTCGAGCTGTGGCCGAGATTCAAAACGATCCACTGCATAGAGCGTCGAAGCAATGCGCGGATCGAGTGAGGCAAAGTCTCCCACCTTCCCGTCTTTACGAAAATCACCACGCAGGCCGCTCAGGCATTCACGTAGTAATTTGCCGAAGGTGTTCTGTTCGTACTGCGGGAATGATGTTGTTTCCACTCGCCTCCCCTCTCCGCGTAGTCGATCAACAAGGAGCTTGGTCTGAGTAGCCTTGCCCGCACCGTCAGCACCATCGATGACAATCAGTTTTCCGGTCGTGGACATACGCACGTAGTTTATACCACGGCGGGCGGCCCCAGA